>NZ_JAVTWC010000112.1:0-33857 GCF_032229445.1 Tahibacter sp. | reverse complement strand
GCACCGACGTCGACCAGCCGCGCAACCTGGCCAAGTCGGTGACGGTGGAATAGCGACGATGGCAGCTCCGGGCCGGGTGGCAAGAGCTTCACGGTGAGGGGGAGTCACCTGGTGAGTGGGACTGACCTGGTGAACAGAGGATGGCCGCTCTCGCCGTCCAGGCAGACGGGGTATGCGGCTCACCTCCAGCGCATCGACTGAACTGAATTCGCCATCGAATGCGGACATCAGAGCAGCAACCGCTTCCGGAGCGGACATTCCGTCGTGTCGGTGGATTCGGGATCGCGTGCGCAGCCGGACATTCGCCGCCGTTTCGCCGCCGCCAGGACACCATTGGCTGCATCGGCGGGTCGGTGCACCGATCCATCCGGCAATATAGGCGCATGGACTCCCGCCGTTTCCTGCCGTTCGCGATCGCCTTCTGGACCTTGTTCGGCCTCGTGGTCGGCATCCAGGTGTGGATCAGCATGATCACCCACGGGCACGTGGTGCCGTGGCTGTTGTTCTATTACCTGCTCGTGTGGATGGCCTGGCTCGGCCCCACGTACCTCATCATGTGGCTCGCGCGGCGGTTTCCCGTGGAGGTGCCGCGCCCTTCGCGCGTCGCGATCCACGTGCTGGCGGCGAGCATGATTGCGGTAGTGCATTCGGTGTACGAGATAGGGCTGATGCTCTGGATGCAGCCCTACGACCGGATGACGGACTCGTTGGCCGAACTCGACTTCGGCCAGATCCTGCTGTCACGCCTGCCGCTCGAATGGATTCTCTACTGCATGGTGCTTGGCAGCGTGACGGCGTTCGAGTTCTACCAGCGTTACCACGAGCGGGCGCTGCAGGCCGCGCAACTGGAGCGCTCACTCGTTGACGCGAAGCTGCACGCGCTCGAACTGCAACTGCAGCCGCACTTCCTGTTCAACACACTCAACGCCATAGCAGGCCTGGTACGCACGAACCACAAGGACCATGCGGTGACGATGGTCGCCGGGCTAGCCGACCTGCTGCGTTACTCGCTCGATCACGCGGGCCGCCAGCGCGTGCCGCTGGCCGAGGAGATGGACATGCTCGAGCGCTATCTCGGTATCGAGCGAGCGCGCTTTCCCGATCGCATGTCGTTCACGCTCGCGCTGGCCGAGGACGCGCGCCGCGCGGCGGTGCCGATGCTGGTCCTGCAACCGCTCGCGGAGAACGCCGTGCGCCACGGCATCGCGCGCACCGCCGCGGGCGGCACGATCGAGGTCGAGGCGAACCGCGTCGGCGAACGCCTGCGCATTCGCATGCGCAACAGCGGTACGCTGGACGCGACGTACGTCGAGGGTATCGGCCTGAAGAATACCCGCGAGCGTCTGGCCGCCCTCCACGGCGAGGCGGCGACGCTCAGTCTCGCGCCGGTCGACGGCGGCGTCATCGCCGAACTCGATCTGCCATTCCTGGCTCTGCAATGAAATCCACCGTGCCCGCGCCGTTCAAGGTCCTGGTCGTCGACGACGAGTCGCTGGCGCGCGATGGGCTTTGCGCGTTGCTGGCCGATGACGCCGAAGTGGAAGTCGTGGGCCAGGGCTCCGGCGTCGACGCCGTGGCGCTGATCGCGAAGCTGCGGCCCGACATTCTGTTCCTCGACATCCAGATGCCTGAGGTCGACGGCTTCGCGTTGCTGGAAATGGTCGGCGCGGATGCGGTGCCGGCGATCGTCTTCGCCACCGCGTTCGACCGCTACGCACTGCGCGCCTTCGAAGTGCATGCGCTGGACTATCTGCTGAAACCATTTACCGACGCCCGCTTCGCCAGCGCCCTGGCGCGCGCGAAGCAGCAGGTACTCGACCGCCGCAACGGCGTCGTCGATGCGCGCATCGCCGAGCTGCTGCGTATGCAACAGTCGCCGCGCGCGCGCTTCCTCGTGCCGGCGCGCGGCAAGACCGTAGTCGTGGATGCGGCCAGCATCGACTGGATCGAAGCGGCCGACTACTACGTGTCGTTGCACTGCGGCAGCCAGAGCCATCTGCTGCGCGAAACCATGGATGATATCGAGCGCCAGCTCGATCCCCAGCAATTTTTCCGCGTGCACCGCTCGGCGATCGTCAATCTGGCGCGCGTGCGCGAGATTCATCCGCTGTTCCGCGGCGACTGCGAACTGCGCCTCGCCGACGGTATCGCGGTGCGTCTGAGCCGGAACCGCCGGCGCGACTTCGAGGCGCGTTTCGCGACGATCGGCCTGCGGCGCTGAGCCGGGTTGCGCCCGTTAGCTGCACCCGTGGCCCGTTCGCTGCAAATTGGTTTCGCCTTTGTCGTTGGCGCAGCAATCTGGAGTCCGAACCCCACCGGAGCCTCCGATGACCCGCCGCCTTCTGGTTTCTGTCGTCCTGTCCGCCGCCTTGGCGATCGGCGTCGCGCACGCCGCCAATGATCCCCGCACCGCGCTGTTGGTCGACGCGAAAGCGCTCGCCGCGCACCTCGACGACCCCGAGCTGGTGTTGCTGCACGTCGGTGATGCGGACGACTATGCGCGCAGCCACATCCCCGGCGCGCGCCTGGTGACGCTGGACGACATCTCGGTGTCGGAACACAGCGCCACCGGCCTGATGCTGCAGATGCCCGGTGACGAAGCGCTGCGCGAGCGGCTGCAGGAACTCGGAATAAGCGACGATTCGCACATCGTCGTCTACTACGCCAAGGACTGGATCAGCCCCAGCACGCGCATCGTCTTTACCCTGCAGTACGCCGGACTCGGCCAACGCACGCAGCTGCTCGACGGTGGCATGGGCGCATGGGTGCGCGCGGGCGGTGCGTTGAGTTCGACGGCGCCGCCGGCTCGTGCGGGCACGTTATCGCGCCTACGCACGCAGAACCTGATCGTCGATGCGGCCCAGGTCCGCGCGCAACGGAATTCGCCGGGCGTCGCCATCGTCGATGCCCGCGCCGCCGTGTACTACGACGGCATCGAAACCGGCGGCGCGCATGGGCTGGCCCATCGTACCGGCCACATCCAGGGCGCGCGCAGCATTCCCTTCACCGAGATCGCCGACGAGCGCCTGCAACTGCGTTCGCAGGCGGAACTTCGCACGCTGTTCACCCGGGCCGGCGTGAAGCCAGGCGACACGGTAGTCGGCTACTGCCACATCGGCCAGCAGGCGACCGCCATGCTGTTCGCCGCACGCCTGCTCGGCCATCCGGTGAAGTTGTACGACGACGCGTTCGAGGACTGGTCGCGCGGTACTGACAATCCGGTCGAGACCGCCACAGCGAGCGGCCGGCCATGAGCGCGGTCCGCGCACCGCGCGCCTACGCCGATCCTTATCTTGCCGGCGCGTCTCTCGGCCTGGTGTTGTTGGCCGCATTCGTCTGGCTCGGCCGCGGTCTCGGCGCGTCGGGTGCGTTCGCCAGCACGGCCACTGGCGTGGTCGCGGCCATCGCGCCGGCGCAGGCCGCTGCCAGCCCGCTGTTCGCGCATTACCTCCAGGCGCCCGGGCCGTGGCTTGAATGGCTGAGCTTCGAACTGCTCGGCGTGATGATCGGCTCAGGGTGCTCCGCGGCCTTGGCCGGCCGCGCGCGACTGACCGTCGAACGAGCAGCCGGTATCACGCCAATGTGGCGGCTGACGTTTGCGTTCGTGGGCGGCGTGTTGATGTCCGCTGGTGCGGTGTTCGCACGCGGCTGCACCAGCGGACAGGCGCTTACCGGCGGCGCGCTGCTCAGTGTCGGCAGTTGGCTGTTCCTCGGCGTGGCGTTCGCCGCCGCGTACGCGCTCGCCCCACTGCTGCGCAGGGCGTGGACATGAGCGCGCCCCTGGTCTCTGAAAGCGCATCGCTGGCGCAGACGTTGCCGGCCGCGCTCGTCATCGGCATCGCCTTCGGCGTCGCGCTGGAACGCGCCGGCCTGGGTAGCGCGCGCAAGCTGGTGGGACAGTTCTACGGTCGAGACTTCACTGTGCTGAAAGTCCTGTTCAGCGCGCTGGTGGTGGCGATGCTCGGCGTGTTCTGGCTGGGCCGCTTCGGATGGCTGGATGTTGGCGCGCTCTACGTGCCGCAGACCTTTGTCGTGCCGCAGCTGGTGGGCGGAGTGTTGTTCGGCGCCGGACTCGTGTCTGCGGGATTGTGTCCTGGCACCGCCTGCGTGTCGGCCGCCACGGGACGCATCGACGGCGTGTTCGTGTTGCTCGGCCTGCTTGGCGGCATGGCGGCTGTCGGTTTGCTGCTCGCGCGCTTCAGCGCCTTTTACGAAAGTTCCGCACACGGCGCCTGGACGTTGCCGGAATGGCTGGGCCTGTCCCGTGGCGCGGTTGTCGCCGCGGTCGTGGTGTTGGCACTGGTCGCGTTCGCCGTGAGCGAGTGGTTCGAGAGGCGCATGCCTTGAACGTGAACCTGCGCCGCGTACTTGTCGTGCTGGCGCTGTGCGCCGGCGGCCTTGCTGCCCACGTCGGCACACCGCGACCGCCCCTGGCTGTCGACGAGGTGTCGGCCGGTCAGCTGGCCGAATGGATCCGCGCCCGTCGACCCGGGCTCCGCTTGCTGGACACCCGTGACGCGCAGGCAATGGAACGCGACCGGCTGCCGGGTGCGCGTTCCGCGAACGACGTCGACCCCGATGCGATCGCCACCAGCGACACCGTTGTCGTTTACGCCGATCGGCGCATCGACGAGCGGACGGTCGAGATGGTGCGCCACCGCCTTCATTCGCGGCGCATTCTGCGGCTGCACGGTGGCGTCGAGGCCTGGAATGCGGAGGTGCTATTCCCCGTCCTGCGCAGCGATGCGTCGGCGCAGCAGCAGCGAGATTTCGCGGGACGCGCACAGCTCAGCCGCTATTTCGGCGGCGCGCCGCGCGTGCTCGATCCCGGCGCCACCCGCGAGCGCACGCGGAGTCGACGCGGATGCTGAGTCCCGCTCTGGATTGCTACTCGCCGCTGCCGGCCGCGTCGCCGGACGCGTTCGATTTTGCCGCGCTGAGGCGGCGCGAGTTCGCGCGGCTCGACGCACAGGGCCACTGCTACCTCGACTACACGGGCAGCGCCCTGTATGGCATCTCCCAGCTGCAAACGCATCTGTGTCTGCTCGAGTCCGGCCTGTTCGGCAACCCGCATTCCGAATCAAAGCCTTCGCAGGCCAGCACGCGGGTGATCGAACAAGCGCGTGAGGCGGTGCTGCGCTTCCTCGATGTCGACGCAAGCACCCACGTGGTGTGCTTTACCGCCAATAGCAGCGCGGCAGTCAAGCTGGTCGCCGAAAGCTATCCGTTCGACTCCGGTCGCCACTTGCTGCTTTCGGCCGACAACCACAATTCAGTGAACGGCATCCGCGAGTACGCGCGCGCGGCGGGCAGTACCGTGCGCACCCTGCCGCTGGATGCGTCGCTGGAACTGCACGAACCCGAGCAGGTGCTGCGTGATGCCGCGACGTCGGGCACCGGACTGCTGGCGTTTCCGGCGCAGTCGAACTTCTCAGGCGTGCGCCACCCGCTCACCCTGGTGCGTCAGGCGCAGGCGCTTGGCTTCGACGTGCTGCTTGACTGCGCTGCGTTCGCGTCCAGCCATCCGCTGAGCCTGCGCGAGTGCCCTACGGATTTCGCCGTGCTGTCGTTCTACAAGCTGTTCGGTTACCCCACCGGCATTGGCGCGCTGGTGATGCGGCGCGAGTCGATGCGCAGGCTGCGCCGCCCGTGGTTCGCGGGTGGCACGGTCCGCTATGCATCGGTGCTCGCCGACACGCACCGATTGCACGAGGGTGCCACGGGATTCGAGGACGGTACGCCCGACTTCCTCGGCATCGCCGCGTTGGCCTCGGGGTTCGACCTGCTGAATCAGGTGGGCATGGCAAGACTCCAGCAGCACGTCGCCGCGCTGACCGCTGAGTTGTTTGCGCGACTCGGGAGCCTGCGGCATGCCGACGGCGCACCGATGATACGGTTGTACGGACCGGCACGGTTGTGTGCACGCGGCGGCACGCTCGCGTTCAACGTGTTCGATTCGCGTGGCCAGCTACTGCCGTGCGCACAGGTCGAGTCGGCGGCCGACGCGGCGGGGATTTCCGTGCGCGCCGGCTGCTTCTGCAATCCCGGTGCATCCGAAGCCGCGTTCGGCGCCGAGCCGGGGCGCCTGATTCATTGCCTGCGCGAACTCGACGATGCATTCACGGCGTCACGACTGTCGGCATGCACGGGAACCGAAGCCGGGGCCGTGCGCGCCTCCGTCGGCCTTGCGAACAACAGCGCCGATCTCGGGAAACTGGTCGAGTTTCTGTCCGTGTTGGGAACAGCCGGGAAGCGGCAAACGATCCTCGCCTGAGTCCCCGGCACACTTCATAGGCATGGGAAAATCGCAAGTTGCGATCAGTTCCGAAATCGATATTGATCAACCAATCGATATGGCTAAGCGACCGAGGCTCGGTCCGCTGATCAAACACCCTTGGCTCGCTCGATCTTTTCATCGGTGCGCGCAAGGCGTCACTCATGACTCAATTTTCGCTGCTCGCACTAAACGCGTGATCTCTGTGCAGCCGCAGGCAGGGGCTGACAACTTTCGACGGAGTGGCCCACGACGACCTAGAACTCGGGGCGGATCGCACCGGGAAGCACCGTCTGCCCGCGCACACCTTCGCCTGCGAGCTCGCGCTGAAGCGACTGGGTGGACGCCAACACGAACGCCGGCTTCCGCCGTACGCCCCATCGAGCATCCCGGGTGCCAGGGCAACGATGGACGCGATGTCTACGATCGTGCTGCTGCCGCGCGCAACGAACCGCGGTGCGATCGGTCATGGTGTGGTTTCCGGGCGACGTGCGGTCAGGTGCGTGCGTACGACAACGGCCGCGACAGCGACAGCACCTTCTGCGGCCGCTTGGCTTATTCGGCCGGGGAGTTACCGAAAAGGCGCTTGAACTCGCGACTGAACTGCGAGGCGCTTTCGTAGCCGACGCGCACCGACGCGCTGGCCGCGGTATGGCCGCTGCGAACGTCAGCAGGCGCGCCTGATGCAGACGGATCGACTTGAAAATATTGGATCGGCGACGTGTGCGTGACCGCCTTGAAGTGATGGTGGAACGCGGGAACGCTCATGTTGGCTTCGCAGGCCAGGTCGCGCTCGTACTGCGAATGGATCCGACGCAGCGCCTTGGCGATGCGGCCGAACTGGCCGCCCTGCGTCAGCGCGGCGCGCAGCGAGCCGCCCTGTTCGCTGGTCAGCACGCGGTAGGTGATCTCGCGATGCGCAGCTCGGCGATCACCCGCGTGTGTTCGTGAGCATTCGCGGGAAACGCGAAAAACCCCATTTTGGTTGAGCGCGCCGGAATGAGCGGATCACGAACACACCGCGATCTGATCCGCTCGCCGATATCCGAAGATCAATCCGCCAGCGCGGCGCGACCCAACAGCTTCAACCCGGACAACTGACAGGAGCGCTCAGGGCGCGCGAAGGAACTCGAGCACGTCCGCGGCGAACTCCTGCGGGTACTGGAACAGGAAGCCGTGACCCGAGTCCGGATAGAGCATCAGGCGCGCATCGGGAATGGTCTGGAACATCGCGTAGCTGGCGTAGGTCGGCGTCATGATGTCGTCGTTGCCGTTCGCGACCAGCGTGCGTTGACGGATAGCGTCGATGCGGTTCAGCAGAGTGGTCTGCGCACTGCCGATCGCTTTCGCGGCGGTGATCTGCCCCTGCCAGCCTTCGGCCGAGACCTGCACCGCGAACGCGTCCGCCCGCGCCCGCAGGCGTTTCAGGTAGGCACGCCCGGCCGCCTGGCTCGCCGGCGATGGGCTGAAGAACAGATAGAGGAAGTCCTCGTCGCTGTTTTCCGGTTTGAAGGCGGTCTCCCAGACTTTCGCCGGCACCGGCCCGTTATGGATGGCATCGCTGCCGGGCACGAAGCCGGGGCTGGAACCGGCGATCACCAGTCGTCGCACCAGTGACGGATGGTCGAGCGTGAGCTGCTGGGCAACAGTACCGCCGAACGAGAAACCGAGCACATCGACCTGCGGGTGACCCAGGGCGCGGATGAAGGCCGCATCGGCCGCCGCGAACGCCGGATAGCTCTGCGGTACCGGGCCACCGGAGCGCGCGAGGCCGGCATGGTCGAACAGGATGACGTGTCGTTCCTTGGCCAGTTCGTCGACGAAGGCCGGATCCCAGTGGTCCATGGTTCCGCGCAGCCGGTTGAACAGCACCAGCGGCATGCCGCCGCGCGGGCCGAGTTCGCGATACGCGAAGCGGTGCTCACCGGCTTCGACGGTGCGCGTTTCGGCATCGGACGTACTCGCCGCGGAGACTGGCGCGACGAAGGCAATCGTCGCGAGCAGCAGCGCCAGCGTCGCCGAGCGGATCGTGAAAGCGCTCATCGCACGCCTCCCTGCACGTGCAGCGTCGCAGCGCTGCCAACGCGGCGCAGGCGCAGCCACTGCAGCGCCATGATCACCAGGAAGACCGCGAACGTCGCCCCCACCAGCATCTTCAGGAACGGATCGTCCGGTCCGCTGATCACCGGATTGCTGACCGGCACGCGCACCAGGGTCTCGTTGAAGCCGGGGATGAAGTGGAAGAACAGCACCAACGTCCAGGCCAGCACCGCGAGCCGCTCGCGCCGGCTACCGGCGATGGCGCCGCGCTCGGCGAACCACGCTGCGGCGAGCACGAGCAGCGTGGTGATCGACAGCGCGTGCGCCTCGTTGAAGCCGCCGTGGCGGAAGATGAACAGGCCGGTGACGCAGCTGGCGACCGTGAACGGCACGAACAGCTTGCCGGACGGCCGGCTCCAGCGGATTTCCTTCCAGCGCGCCAGCGCGTAGAGGCCGGCGAACAGCGACACCAGGCTGATCACGGTGTGCAGCATTCCGAACGGAGTAATTCCGAGCATCGTCGTTTCCTCGGGGCTATGCGGCCGCGGCGCAGGGCCGCGGTCGCGTCTGGGCGGGGCGGCTCAGCGGCGCAGGAAAGCCAGCAGGTCGGCGTTGAAGCGCTCCTTGTGGGTGTCGGTCAGGCCGTGAGGAGCGCCTTCGTAGATCACCAGCGTGTTGTCGCGCACGAGCTTCGTCGACTCCAACGCAGCGGCGCCGATCGGCACGATCTGGTCGTCGTCGCCGTGCAGGATCAGCGTCGGCACGTCGAACTTCTTCAGGTCTTCGGTGAAGTCGGTTTCCGAGAACGCCTTGATGCACTCGAAGGTGTTGCGATGGCCGCCCATCATGCCTTGCAGCCACCACGCGTCGATGATGCCCTGCGACGGTTTCGCGCCCGGGCGGTTGTAACCGTAGAACGGTCCGGCCGGGATATCCCGGTACAACTGCGAGCGGTCGGCGAGCTGGCCGCTGCGGATGCCGTCGAACACCGCGATCGGCAGGCCGCTGGGGTTGGCCGCGGTCTTCAGCATCAGCGGCGGCACCGCGCTGATCAGCCCTGCCCTCTTGACCCGCTTCGTGCCGTGGCGACCGATGTAGCGCGCGACTTCGCCGCCGCCGGTCGAAAAGCCGAAGATCGAAATGTCGCGCACGCCCAGGTGCTCGAGCAGCTGGGCGAGATCGTCGGCATAGGTGTCCATCTCGTTGCCGTGCCAGGGTTGGCTGCTGCGGCCGTGGCCGCGGCGGTCGTGTGCGATCACCCGGTAGCCGTTCTCGGCCAGGAACAGCATCTGCGATTCCCAGCTGTCGGAACTCAACGGCCAGCCGTGGCAGAGCACGACCACGGCGCCGGCGCGGTCGCCCCAGTCCTTGAAGTACAGGGTGGTGCCATCGTTCGTCGTGAACAGGGACTGGTTCGTCATTGCGTTTCCTCCAGGGGGTTGGATCGGATATGCCGCTGTCGTAGTGGCTCAGGCGTCGCCCGAGTGCGCGGGCGGCGGTCGCGGCGGCGAGGCGCTGGCGCCGGCGAAATGGCGAACGCGCGGTGGTGCGTCGCCGCGGTGCAATGTGCGCAGCGCCACCTGCAGCCGTTCCTCTTCGCGGGTGACGCGTTCATGCTGGCGCAGGTGTTCCAGCCACGAACCGACCAGAAACCATTCGAGGAACTCGCCGGGTGCGGCGGCATCCTCGACCAGGCCCCATTGCACGGCGCCGTCGCGACGCCGGCGTTCGCCGAGGTCGTGCATCAGGGCGAGGAACAGTTCGCGGCCGGGCGCATCGATGCGGTATTCCACGGTCACCATGACCGGGCCGCTGGTATCCCCGGGCGCCTCCGGCAGCGGCCAGTGGCCGGACGGGGCGTGGTCCAGCGTTTCGATGCCGGCCAGGCGGAAGCGGCGCGCGAACAACGACGCCAGCGCGAGCGCCAGTGCCGCCGAGACCAGCGCGGCCGGCAGCCCGGCGTGTTGCGCGACCGTGCCCCAGAGCAGGCTGCCGGCGCCCATGCCCAGCGAGAACACGACCAGATAGAGCGCCATCGCCCGCGCGCGCACCCAGCCCGGGACCGCCGACTGCGCGGCGATCTGCAGCGACGACAGCACGGTGATCCAGGCCAGGCCGCTGCCGAGCATCACCGGCGACAGCGCCCACGCGTGGCGCAGCGATGCCAGCCCGAGCATCGCCGCCGCCAGCAGCAGGCTGGCCGCCAGCACCATCGTGTCGCGCTCCAGCCGCGCGCGCAGCCGCGGCAGCACTAGCGCACCGAGCAGTGCGCCCGCGCCGATCGAACCCAGCAGCAGGCCAAAGGTGCCGGGCCCGGCACCCAGGCGATCGCGCACCAGCAGTGGCAGCAATGCGGTCGGGGCCGCGGCGAACACGAAGAAGCACGCCGCCTTCGCCAGCACCGCGCGCAGCGGCCCGGCGTGACGCGCATAGCGCAGACCCGCGCGCAGCGCGAGTCCAAACCCCTCGGGCGGCAACGTGCCGGCCGGCGGCGGGCGCCGCCACCACAGCAGCGCCGCGACGAGGGCGACAAACGACAGCGCGTTCAACCCGAACGCCCATGCCGCGCCGAGCGCCGCCACGACCAGGCCGCCGACCGCGGGGCCGACCGAGCGGGCGATGTTCATGCCTACCGACTGCAGCGCCACGGCCGGCGCCAGTTGGTCGCGCGGCACGAGTTCCGGGGTGATTGCGGCCTGCGCCGGCATACCCATCGCCGCACCGCAGCCCAGCGCAAACGTCAGTGCGAGCAGCGTCGGCGGGCCGAGCGCATCCAGCGCGGCGAGCAGGCTCAGCGCCGCGGCGACCAGCAGCATGAAGACCTGCACGACGATCAGGTAGCGGCGGCGGTCGACGATGTCGGCCAGCGTGCCCGCGACCAGCGCCAGCAGCGCCATCGGCAACGTCGTCGCCGACTGCACCGCGGCGACCCACAGCGGCGACTGGGTCAACCCGGCCATCGTCCAGGCGGCGGCGACGTCGTGCACCCACGTGCCGATGTTGCCGACCAGAATCGCCAGCCACAGCGTGCGGAATTCCGGCTGCGCCAGCGGGGACCACGGACTTGGCGCGTGCGCGGCGGTCATCAGAAGGCGAAGCAGTTGCAGCCGAGCGCGCCCCAGAAGCCGGCGTCGGCACCGGGCACTGGCTGCAGCGCCGCGTGCGTATGCCGGTGGACCGTGCAGTGATGGCCCGGCAGATGCGATGTCGCGTGCGCGGTCGCGAACGCCGCGCTGGCTTGCGCCACCGTGCCGCCGCGGTACGCGGGCAGGTTCGCCGGCGACCAGTCAGGCATCGGTGCCGGCAGCTCCGGCGCGAGCGGGCCGTAGTCGCCCGCGGCATGCACGATGCGGCCACCGACGACGGTCAGCACGCTTTCGATATCGAGGATCGCCGCCTCGTCGATGGCGAAGAAATCCGCCGACAGCAGCGCGAAGTCGGCGTATTGGCCCGGCGCGAGCCGGCCCTTCACGGCCTGCTCGTCGGAAAACCAGGCGCTGCCCTGTGTCCACAGCGCCAGTGCCTCGTGCCGTTCGAGGCGGTTGCCGTCGCCGTACAGCGGCAGGCCGCCGAGCGTGCGCCCGCTGACCAGCCAGTACAGCGCCACCCACGGGTTGTAACTGGCGACGCGGGTCGCATCGGTGCCGGCGCCGACCGGTACGCCCAGATCGAGCATGCGCCGCAGCGGCGGCGTGCGCGCGGCCGCGGCGGCGCCGTAGCGGTCGACGAAGGCTTCGCCCTGGAACGCCATCCGGTGCTGGATCGCGATGCCGCCGCCGAGCGCGCGCACGCGCTCGATGTTGGCGTCGGAGATCGTCTCGGCGTGGTCGACGATCCAGTGCAGGCCGTCGAACGGCAGTGCGCGGTCGACCCGTTCGTAGACATCGAGGATGCGCCCGATGCTCTCGTCGTAGGTCGCGTGGATCCGGAACGGCCAGCGTTTGCGCACCAGCAGTTCGACGACGGCCTGCAGCTCGTCTTCCATCGCCCCGGGCAGTTCCGGCCTCGGCTCGTTGAACAGCTCGAAGTCGGCGGCCGAGAACACCAGCATCTCGCCGGCGCCGTTGTGGCGCAGCATGCCGTCGCCCTCGCGGGGCGCCAGCAGCTGCGTCCAGCGCGCATAGTCGTCGCGCTCGTGGCCGCGGTTCTGGGTGAACAGGTTGTAGGCGATGCGCACCGTCAGCTGATCGGCCGCGTGCAGGCGGCGGATGATCTCGTAGTCTTCCGGGTAGTTCTGGAATCCGCCGCCCGCGTCGATCACCGACGTGATGCCGAGCCGGTTGAGTTCGCGCATGAAATGCCGCGTCGAATTCTCCTGGTAGTCCGGCGGCAGCTTCGGACCCATTGCCAGCGTCGCGTACAGGATCAGCGCATTGGGCTTGGCCAGCAGCAGGCCGGTCGGATGGCCAGCGGCGTCGCGCACGATCCGGCCGCCGGGCGGGTCCGGCGTATCGCGGGTATAGCCGACCGCGCGCAGCGCCGCGCGATTGAGCAGCGCGCGGTCGTACAGGTGCAGGATGAACACCGGCGTGTCCGGCGCGACGGCATTGAGTTCCTCCAGCGTCGGCAACCGCTTCTCGGTGAACTGCAGCGCGGTGAAGCCACCGACGACGCGTACCCACTGCGGCGGTGGCGTGCGCGCGACCTGCGCCTGCAGCATCGCCATCGCATCGGCCAGCGAACGCACGCCGTCCCAGCGCAGTTCGAGGTTGTAGTTCAAGCCGCCGCGGATCAGGTGCGTATGGCTGTCGTTGAGGCCGGGCACCAGGCGGCGGCCGCCGCCGTCGATCACGCGGGTCGTCGGCCCGGCGTGCGCCCTCATGATGTCGGACTCGTCGCCGACGGCAAGCACGCGGCCGTCGGCAACCGCCAGCGCCGCGGCGTCCGGCCTGGCCGGATCCAGCGTCGTGATGCGGGCGTTGATGACGATCAATTCGGCGGGCATCGCGGTTTTCCTCGCAGGGTGAATGCCGCAGGCGCCGGCACTGAGCGCCAGGCCTGCACCGATCAGCAGTTGCCGGCGACGCGGACTGGGCGGCGGTTCGCCGGTCACGCGGGTGGCGCGCCGAGCTGCGTGTCCAGCGACCAGGCGCCCGGGCCGAGCAGCGCCAGCGCCAGCAGCGCCAGCAACCAGAACAGCGGGTACTCCACGCCGCGGTGCATCCAGTACCAGCCATTGTCGCGCGCGAGCACGACGGTGGTGGCGATGAAGGCGGCGGCGAACAGCGCGGCCGGCCGGGTCTGCCAGCCGATCAGCACGAACAGGCCGCTGCCGGCCTGCGCCAGCGCGAGCAGCGCCGGCAGCGGCCCGCCTGCCGGCAAGCCGAGGCCGCGCAGCTCGGCGCGGAAACCGGCAAGGCCGGGTCCCAGCGCGGAAAACAGCTTTCCCAGCCCGTGCGGCAGCAGAAAGCCGCCGGCGGCCAGCCGCAGCAGCGCAAGGCCAGCGGCGGCCCGCGCCTCGCCGTCCATCAGTGGCCGCCTTCCTGCGCGCCGAACATCGCCTTGGCGTACTGGATGCCCAGACCGTAACCGCCGCCATGGATCTTCGCGATGCCGGTGGTCAGGCCGTAGGTGTCGGCGCGAGCCCAGTCCCGCTGCAGTTCCAGCAGGTACTGCACCGCCGTCATCGGCCGCGCGCCGGCCTGGATCATGCGCTGCACCGCGCGTTCGTGCGCCTCGGCGGTGACGTCGCCGCAGGCATCACAGATCACGTAGCACTCGAAGCCCTGCTCGAGCGCCGACAGCACAGGCCCGACGATGCAGACGCTGGTCCACAGTCCGGCGATTGCCAGACGCGGCCGGCCGAGGCGGTTCACCTCGGCGACGACGGCGGCGTCTTCCCAGCAGTTCATCGTCGTGCGGTCCAGCACGGAAACACCGGCGAACGCATCGGTGATTTCCGGGAACAGCGGGCCGGAGAAGGATTTCTCGGCGACCGTGGTCACGATCGTCGACACCGCGAAGCCGGCGGCGGCCTTCGCGAGCGTCGCCGCGTTGTTGCGCAGGCTGACGACGTCGATCGAGTGCGTCGCGAAGGCCATCTGCGACTGATGGTCGATCAGGATCAGGGTGTGGTCCTGCGGCGTCAGCAGGGCCTTGCCGGGAACGGGCGTGGCGTGCGGCATGGTCGGAATCTCAGGGAACGTGTCGCCCTACTCTCGCGGCTGGTCTGCGCCGGCGCATCCCACATCGGGGACGGCGGGCGGTAACCCTTTCGAGGGAGGCGGGCACAGCCGGTGCGGCGCCGCGTTGTGGGATCATCGTGCCCCTGCCCGCGACCCGAACCGAGGTGCGTCTGCACACGCATCGCCCGAATGTCCTGCCGCTTCGTGCGCAACGCGCACTCGCATCGGTCCTGCTGTGGCTCGCCGCGGTCGTGGCGACGATTCCGGCCGCAGCGACGGCAGCACCCGCGACGACGCCCACCCGCACGGCGATGACGCCGGCAACGGTGGACGCCACCCCGCTGAGCGGCTTCCACCACACCGGGTGGACCGGCAAGGACGACGCGCCGGTCGACATCTGGGCGCTGCTGCAGGACGGCAATGGCGAATTGGTGCTCGGCACCGGCGCGGGCCTGTTCCGCTTCGACGGCGTGCGTTTCCGCCGGCAGCCCTTGCCGGCCGGCGCACGCCTCGCGTCAAGCAACATCACCGCGCTGTACGCATCGGCCGGCGAACTGTGGATCGGCTATCACGGTTCGGGTGCCAGCGTGCTGCGCGACGACGAGTTGCAGCACTTCCCTGCCGGCAGCGGTTTTCCACAAGGCATGGTGTTCGGTTTCGCCCGCGACGGCGACGATCGTCTCTGGGCGGCGACTGACGCCGGTCCGGCGGTCTATCTCGATGGCGTCTGGCGACCGCCGGGAGTGGAGTGGGATTTCCCCGGAGCGCGCGCCGACTGGATGCTGCGCAGTCGCGACGGTCGCCTCTGGGTCGCCGCCGGCGATCGCGTCGTCGTGCTCGCGCCGGGGCAGTCGCGCTTCGTCGCGACCGGCATCGCCACCGATCGCCACGCGGTACTGGCCGAAGATTGTCGCGGCCAGCTCGGGCTGTCGGACAGCCGCTTCGGAACGCGCGTGATCGCCGACGGCGGCATCGTTCGCAGCCCGGCCGATGTCACGCCAGCAATTGCCTTGACGGCGCGCCGGCTGCTGGCGACGCCGGACGGCGCGCTCTGGCTGACCGAGAAAGGCAGCGGCGGGTTGCGCCGCATCGCGGGCGACGGCAGCGTGCAGGCGTTCGATCGCGACGACGGCCTCACGTCGGACATGGCCGTGCCGCTGTTGCAGGACCGGGAGGGCAATGTCTGGATCGGCACCAACCTCGGCCTGAACCGCTTGCGCCGCACGCCGGTCGCGATGGTCGAAGGACTGGTCGACATCATCAATGGACACTTCGCCACCTTCGTTGCCGGCGACGGCCACGGCCGGGTCGTCAACGATGGCCGGCTCTGGGCGCCCAACGGCGACGCGGCGGACGAGGTCGTACGCGGCCTGCCGACGATCACCGCCGCCTTGGCCGAACCGCGCGGCGGCGCCTGGTTGCTCGGCCCGAAGGCGCTGCTGCGCTGGCACGACGACGGGCGCCGCGAGCCGGGGCCGCTACCGGGTGCGCGTGACGCGCGCGCGCGCCGGGCTAGGGCCGCCACCGGCGACGGCGAGGTCTGGATCGCGCTCGCCGGCGACGGCATGTACCGCGGCGGCCGCGCAGGCTGGCGTCGCGAGCCGGCCGACGCAGCGGCCGGGACGCCGACCGTGCTCGCTGGCGACGGGGACGGCCGCCTCTGGCTCGGCTACCAGGACAGCACGGTCGCTCGCCTCGGCAACGGCGTGTGGGACCGCTTCGACGCCGACGACGGCCTGCGCGTCGGCAACGTGACCGCGATCCTCACCGACGGCGCGCAGGTATTGGTCGCCGGCGAGGACGGGCTGGCGCTCGGCCTGGACGGACGCTTCCGTTCGCTGGCGCCGGCACAGGCCGAGCGGTTCATCAACATCACCGGGATGCTGCGCGGCCGCGACGGCGCGTGGTGGCTCAACGGCAGCGCCGGACTGCTGCGCAGCGACGAGCGCGCGCTGGCGGCGGCGCTGGCCGATCCGGCGCAGATCCCGGACGTGCGAGGCTACGACGGCCGCGACGGTCTCGACGGTGTCGCCCTGCAGGCGCGGGCGGTGCCGACATTGACGATGGACGGCGCCGGCGTGCTGTGGATCGCCAGCAACCAGGGCGTGGCGACGCTCGATCCGGCCCGCATCGTCCGCAACGCACTGCCGCCGCCGGTGTCGATCCTGCGCCTGGCGACCGAGGACGGCGACGTTGCCGCGGTCGATGGCACGGCGCTGCCAGAAGGCACGACGCAGCTGCGTATCGAATACACCGCGGCAAGCCTGGCCGTGCCCGGACGCGTGCGTTTCCGCTACCGCCTCGACGGCGCCGACAGCGAGTGGCAGGACGCCGGCGGCCGGCGCGAGACCTTCTACACCAACCTCGGTCCCGGCGACTACCGCTTCCAGGTCATCGCGGCGAACGACGATGGCGTCTGGAACGAGCACGGCGCGACGCTCGCGTTCTCGATCCGGCCGACCTTCGTGCAGGGCCGCGCCTTCATCGTCGCTTGCGTGCTCGTGGCGATCGCGTTGCTGGTGCTCGCGCAGCGACTGCAGATGCACCGCGCGTCCCTGCGCCTGCGCGAGCGGCTGGAGGAGCGCCACAGCGAGCGCGAGCGGATCGCCCGCGACCTGCACGACACGCTGCTGCAGGGATTCCAGGGATTGCTGCTGCGTTTCCAGGCCGTCGCCGGCCAGTTGCCGGTGCGCTCCGCGGAGCGACTCCAGCTCGAGCGGGCGCTGGACTCGGCCGAGGAGGCGCTCGAGGAAGGCCGCGACCGCGTCAGCGGACTGCGCGGCGATCTGCTCGGCGAACAGCAACTGTGTGATGCACTGACCCTGCTCGGACGCGAATACGCCGCGACCGGTCCGGCCCGATTCGAGGTCGTGTTTTCCGGCGAGAGACGGCCACTGCGTGACGGCATCCGGGACGAGCTGTACCTGATCGCGCGCGAGGCGCTGGTCAATGCGTTCCGTCATTCCGGGGCCGCGGAAGTGCGCCTGGAACTGACCTGCGTCGACGCCGGCGTCGGCCTGTGCATCATCGACGACGGCCACGGCCTGCCGCACGGTGTCGTCGCCGACGGCGGCCGCGCCGGACACTGGGGCCTGTCCGGCATGCGCGAGCGGGCGCAACGGATCGGCGCGAGCCTGAAGATCGTCAGCGACGCCGCAGGCACACGCATCGAGATCCAGCTGCCGGCCCGCTACGCCTTGCGCGACCATCGCCCTGGCGGGTGGCAGCGCCTGCGCAACCTGTGGCCCGAGAGGATCTGACCATGAGCGAATCCGCTGCGGGCATGATCCGCGTCCTGGTCGTCGACGATCATCCGTTGATGCGCGAAGGCATTGCCGCCGTCATCGCGGGCCAGGACGACATGCGCCTGATCGGCGAGGCGAGCAATGGCGCGGAGGCCGTGTCCGCCTACGCGGCGCTGCATCCGGACGTCGTGCTGATGGACCTGCGGATGCCCGGCATGGACGGCATCGAGGCGATCGCGACGATACGTGCCGTGTCGCCACGGGCGCGCATAGTCGTACTGACGACCTACCGCGGCGACGTGCAGGTGACGCGGGCCTTGCTGGCCGGTGCCTCCGGCTACCTGCTGAAAAGTTCGTTGCGTCGGGAATTGCTGGATACGATCCGCGACGTCCACGCCGGCCGGCGGCGGGTGCCGGCTGAGATCGCCGCCGGCATCGCCGAACACCTGTCGGACGAATCGCTGTCACCGCGCGAGATCGAGGTGCTGCGCAGCGTTGCCGCGGGCAACGCCAACAAGCGCATCGCCGCCGAACTCGGCATCTCCGAGGAGACGGTAAAAGCGCACATGAAGAACATCCTCGCCAAGCTCGACGCCCGCGACCGCACGCACGCGGTCACCATCGCGATCCGTCGCGGGATCATCGAGCTCTGATGACGCGGGCCGGTGCGCGAAGCATTCGGAGTCGACGCATTGCAGTTCAACCGACGCCGGAGCGTCGTGTCACGGCTCAGCGGGAAGCGTCGCGTCGGGCGTCCCGGCTGATCGCAGCCACCGGCCGGCGCATCTCGTCGAGTCGTATCGTCAGATCGGCACGGCCCGGCATTTCGGCGAGCACATGCCGCGTCAGGCGTTCGTAGTGGGCGATGAAGCGCACGAGTTCCGCATCGTCCATGACGCCGGTCGCGTCCGAACCGGCGACCGCGCGCAGCGCAGACTCCTGCTGCGTGCGCCAGTCGCGCACGATCGAAAACCCTGGCGCGGCCAGCAGCACGAGCCGATCGAGCCGCGCGAACAGGCGTTGATAGTCGCCGGCCAGCGCGGCGTTGACGTAACGGCGCCAGCGGCCGTCGGTATCGTCATCGCGCTCCAGCGCGTTGACGGGTTCGGACAACGCGGCCACCGTCTGCGGCCGCGCACCGACGCACCAGCCCTCCAGCAGCAGCACCTGCGTATCGCCGCGCGCGACAGGCCAGTGCTCGCGCGCCACACGGTCGTCGCTGGCCTTGTCGAAACGCGGCAGCGGCGTGTCGTCGCCGCGATCGAGCGCCTCGAACAGGTCCAGTCCCAGTCCGATGTCATGCGTACCGGGCACGCCGCGCGTGCGCAGCAGTGGATGGACGTCGCAAGCCAGTTTGATGCGCGCCGCGCGCGTCAGGTACAGATCGTCGAGCGACAGCACCACCGTACGCGCGAATCGCAAGGCCAACTCGGCCGCGAGCGTCGACTTGCCGCTGCCCTGCGCACCGCAGAGTCCTATCACCAGCGGCCCCGGCCGGGTGTGCGTCGCCAGCGCGGCGCCGATGACGTCCTGCAGCAGATCGACGGCCGTGGTGTGCTCAGGCAACACGGTTCGGCGGCTCCCGCCCGGCGAACCAGGCATCGAGATTCAGCGCGGCCTGCAGACCCATCGCGGTGCGCGCCTCGCGCGTCGCACTGCCCAGGTGCGGCAGCAGCACGACATTCTCGAGCGCCAGCAGCGCGGGATCGACCTCTGGCTCGCGTTCATAGACGTCGAGTCCCGCCGCGGCGATGCGATGCGTGGCCAGTGCATCGGCAAGCGCGGCTTCATCGACGCACGTGCCACGCGCGGTGTTCACGAGTATTGCCGTCGGCTTCATGCATGCGAGGAGGCGCGCATCGACGAGGTGCCGCGTCGCCGCACCGCCGGGCACATGGATCGACAGCACGTCGGCCTGTGCGGCCAGCGTCTCCAGCGACGGCACGTATTCCGCAGCGAGCGCCATCTCGCATTCGCGCGATGCGCGCGAGCGGCTGTGGTAGCGGATGCGCAGGCCGAAGGCGCGCGCGCGTACCGCAGTCGCCTGCGCGATGCGGCCGAAGCCGACGAGGGCCAGCACCTTGCCGGACAGCGACTGCCCCATGAGGTGGGTCGGATGCCAGCCGCTCCAGCGCTGCGCACGCAGTTCGCGCTCGCCCTCGCCGGCACGGCGCGCGGCCATCAGGATCAGCAGCAGCGCGAGATCGGCAGTTGCCTCGGTCACCGCGTCGGGCGTATTCGTGACGACGACGTCCTGCGCGCGCGCCGCGGCGAGGTCGATATGTTCGGTGCCGGCGCCGAAATTGCCGATGATCCGCACCGTTCGGCCGGGCGTCGCGAGCAGCTCCGCGTCGATGCGTTCGGTCAGCGTGGTGCAGAGCGCGTCGTAACGTGTCATCGCCTGCGTGAGTGCCTTGCGATCGAGCGGAACATCCGACGCGTTGAGCGTCGCATCGAAGTGTTCGCAGAGCTGCGCTTCCGCAGGCCCGGGCAGGCGGCGCGTGACGAGGAGACGGGGCTTGGCGGTCATGATTCGTTCCATCCGTTGGGCGCTGCGGCACGATCGCGCCGATCGTATCGGTTGGCCTCCATAAGAAACACGCCAGACCGACCGCGCGCTGACATCCGTCGATCGCCCGCGCGTGCCCGCGTGCGCGATGGCCGAACCGCGGCGCTTAGAATCGGCCGTCCCTACCCCACCCGAGCCGGCCATGGCGCAGCCGCAACCGCCGCAGTTCCTCGTCGACAAGCTCCGCCTGATCTGCCTGGACCTGCCCGAGTGCATCGAGGAACAGGCCTGGACCGGCACGCGCTGGACCGTTCGCACGAAGAACTTCGCCCACATCGTGATGATCGACAGCGGTTGGCCGCCCGCGTATGCGGAGGCCGCCGGTAGCGCCGGGCCGCTGTGCGTGCTGACCTTCCGCACGCCGCGACCCGCGGCCGAGACGCCGCGATTCGGACGCGCGCCGTTCTTCCTGCCGCGCTGGTGGCCGGACATCGTCGGCATGACGGTCGACGAGCACAGCGACTGGGACCTGATCGAAGATCTGCTCGTCGCAAGCTATTGCGCGCTCGCGCCGAAAAGACTCGCGGCGCAGGTCGCCGCACTGCGCGGCTAGTTGTCGTGTCTCGCAACGTATGGGTTGGCACACCAGTGCCCAATGGCGGCCACGTCCTGTCCGCATTGATGTTGCGGTGAACGCGTCGTCGCGCGGCGCGCCGCGGCGGTGCGCAGACGTGGAGGAACGCGGGCAAGAATCGGCAAGGAGCGGGAGGCGTGCGCACCTTCCGTCGTTGTCACACGTCGGCGCTTTCGGGCGGGGCGTCGTTGATGACGGCTTCGATCCAGTAGCCGTCGAGATCCAGCACGAAGGCGGCGTAGTAGTTCGGCCCGTAGTGCGGGCGCAGACCCGGCGCGCCCTTGTCGCTGCCGCCCTGCGCGAGTGCCGCCGCATGGAAGCGGTCGACCGCCTCGCGTGACGGCGCGAGAAACGCCAGATGAAACCCCGACGGGGAAACCTGCACGACCTCGCGCTGCTTGATCGCGAAGAACTCGTCATCGTCGGTGATGCCGTAGCCGGCGGCGTATTCGCTGGCCCACACGCGGCGATAGCCCAGCGCGGGCATGACCGCGTCGTAGAACGCAGTGGATCGCACGATGTCGGCGACCGCGAACGAGATGTGATGCAGCATGAGCCAACCTCCATGACATCGATTGGCCGATGGTAGCGCGTGGTCGTCTGCCCGGGCAGCACGCGAGAAACAGGAAGCAGACGAAACGGATAGCACTTACCGCCGCCACTCGAGTCCGGCAAACACCGAACGCCCGTCACCGGGCAGGAACTGGCGGCTGTCCTGGCCCCGCGCATCGGCGATCACGCCGGTCGTCGCCGCGTAGCGCCGGTCGCCGAGGTTGCGGGCATCCACGAACCAGCGCCAGCGTTGCTGCCAGTCGCCGCCGATGCGCAGTCCGGCGATGGCATAGCCGCTCGCCGCGAGCGTGTTGGCGTGATCGACGTAGGCGCGCTGCGGCGACCATTCGGCCGTCGGTGCGACATACCAGTCGCCGAAGCGCCAGCGCAGTTCCGCGCGCAGCAACTGAGGCGGGACGCCGGCGAGGCGGTTGTCGCCGTAGACGGCATCGCCGTCGAAGCGGAAATCGTTCCAGAGGTAGGCCACACGCAGCTCCGCCGCATCGGTGAAGCGCCAACCCGCGGCGAACTCGAGACCCTGGTGGCGCGTGCGCGCGGCGTTGACCGTGCCGCGCGGATTGCCGTCGGCATCGGTCAGCGCGAGCAGTTCGTCGCGCAGGTCGGCACGGTAGAGCGCGGCGTCGAGCGACAGCCGTTCGCGTTCTACACGCAGGCCGGCTTCGCCGCTGGTCGCCTTCTGCGCATCGACCAGCGTGACCTGCGGACCGCCGGCCAGTTCGCCGAAACTCGGCGGCTCGTAGCTGCGGCTCAGGTTGCCGAACACGGTGACGCCGTCGGCGACGTCATGGCGCAGGCCAAGCTTGGGACTGACGCCGGAATAGGTCCGCGCATAACTTTCGTCGCGCGCGTTGATGACGACGGTGTCGCGCGCCTCGCGCCGGTTGCGCGAAGCCTGCGCGCCGATGACGAGCGCGGTGCGTGGCGTCACGTAGAACTGCTGCTCGAGAAAGGCCGACAGCCGCGTAGCGCGGTTGTCGAAACCGTTGGTCACCGCGCCACGCTCGCCGCCGACGTTGACATAGCGGCGATCGTCCAGCGTGCCGGCTATCGCTGCAGCACCACCGGTCAGCACGGTGCGATGACCGCCCCACTGCGCCTCGTGGCGCCAGCGCAAATTGCCGCCGTAATCGCGCGAGTCCTGCACGATCACCTGGAAGATCGGATGGTTGAGATGCTTGGCCGCGTAGAACGCGCCGAATTCCACTTCGTCGCCATTGTCGAGGCGTAGCTGGCTGCGATTGGCCACGCGGGTCAGGTCGAAGTCGCGGCGCTGATCACCGCTGATGTTCGCCGGTGCCGCGCGCGTGGGATCGTCGCGCAGCTCGGCCAGGGTCAGGCTGCCGGGCAGCTGCGAATTCGTGTCCACGCGCGTGACGTAGAAGCGTGTCTCGCCGCCGTCCAGCGCAAGGCCGTAGTTGGAGAACAAGCGATAGGTTTCCTGCTTTGCATGGTCGCGGAAACCGTCCTGGCTGAAGGCGCTGACGCTCGCGTAGTAGTCCTGCGTCTCGCTTGCGCCGGCGAACGCGGCATGCCCGCGCTGGTAGCCGAAGCTGCCGGCTTCGATGCGCAGATCGACGGGCGGCGCGCTGTGTCCGGTCGGGCTGACGAAATTGACGGCGCCGCCGAGCGTGGCCGCGCCGTACTGAAGCGCGTTCGCGCCGCGATAGACCTCGATGTAGCGCGCCGCAAGCGGTTCTATCGCCTGGAAATCACCGCCGCCGTCGGCCTGGTTCAGATAAACCCCGTCCTGCATCAGCTCCAGGCCGCGCAAATGAAAGGTGCGCTGCAGTCCGGAACCACGCACCGACAGGCGCGACTCCTCCGAACCGAAACGCGGCTGCACGAAGACGCCGGCCGCGTAGCCCAGTGCATCGGCCAGCGTGCTGGTGCGCTGCTCACGATAACGCTCTGCATCGACGAGCCCGACCGCGCCGGCGGTTTCGCCCAGACGCTCGCGCGCCGCTTCGATGCGCGTGGCGTCCCGGCTCGCTTCCACCTCGACACGCGGCAGCAACGTGCGCCGTGCGTCGGCGGCATCCGGGGTCGACGGCGGCGGCGTTGTAGACGGGGACGCCGCCAGCGCGAGCGCGACGGCAGCAGTGAGCGGCAGCAGGATCATCTCAGGACTCCATTCCGGGGCAGCAGTGAAGTACGCCACGCAGGACACGCGCGCACGATGCGACCGACTGTCGCAGGGCGCAGTGATCGGGATTGCCGGATGAGTGCCGCAGGCAACCGCGCGGGTTGCGTGGACTTACGGTCGCGCTACGGCAGTCCGCGCTCGACGCGCTCGGGTCCGGGCCGCTTGGCGAGCTTGCGCTGCAGGCTGCGCCGGTGCATGCCGAGCAGGCGCGCGGCGGCCGAGATGTTGCCGTCGCATTCGAACAGTGCCTGCTGGATGTGCTCCCACTCCAGACGATTGAGCGGCGTCATGGTGTCGGGTTCGTCGGCGAACGGTTCGTCCTGCAGTGCGCGCAGCAGGGCCTCGGCGGTGATCGGCTTGGGCAGGTAGTTGTCGGCACCGCGCTTGATCGCCTCGACGGCGGTCGCGACGCTGGCATAGCCCGTGACCAGCACGATCTGCATGTCGGCCCGCGCCGCGCGCAGCGGAGCGATCAGGTCCAGGCCGGAACTCGCGCCGAGCTTGAGATCGACCAGGGCGAAATCCGGTGCCTCGGCGACCGCCAGAGCGAGCGCCTGCGGCGCATCGTGCGCGATGCTCACGCTCAAGCCGCGGCGCTGCAGCGAGCGTTGCAGGATGCGCGCGTAGACCTCGTCATCGTCGATCAGCAGGCCCTTCATGCAACCGCACCGACCAACGGCAACTCGAAACGCACACAGACGCCGCCGCCATCGGCCCCTTCCATCGTCAGCGTGCCGCCGAGCCGCTCGACGGTCGCATGCGACAACGCCAGTCCCAGCCCGAGGCCATCAGGCTTGCTCGAGTGGAACAGCCGGCCCGGCAGGCCCAGGCCGGCAACGTCAATGCCCGCACCGAAATCGCGCACGCTGCCGTGCAGGCGTCCATCATTCCATACCAGCGCAAGATCCACCTGTGCACAACCGGCCGACTGGCTTGCATCCGCCGCGTTGTTGAGCAAGGCCTGCAGCAGGTGGCCTACGCCCGCATCCCAGTCCACGACGAGGGCAGCGGGCAGATCACCGGAGCGCGCCAGCACCACCGCCGGCCGCAGCAACTGCCAGCGTTCGACCAGCTGGTCCAGCACATCGCACAGGCGGCGCGGTTGCGCCGGCGGCAGGCCGTCCGCGGGCCGCGCCAGCTGCCGCACGCGGTCGCGGCATTCGTCGACGAGGGTCGACATCAGCTCCGCGTCGGCGCGGCGCTCGCTACCGGCGGGCGCATCGGCGATCGTGTCCTCGATCATAAGCGTCAGGGTACCCAGCGGTGTGTTGAGTTCGTGCGCGACGGCGGCCGCGTGCGTGGCCAGCGCGACGATGCCTTCGCGCCGCGCGAACTGTTCGCGCAATCGCGCCAGTTCCAGCTCGCGCTCGCGCAGTGCGTGCGCGAGCCGTGCGAGGAACCACGCCACCACGGCACCGGACACGACGAAGTTGGCCGCCATGCCCCACAGATGCAGATCCAGCGTGTCGCCAAACACGCCATGCATGTGCGGCAGCGGCTGGCCCAGCGACGTCGACACGGCATAACCGCCGCCGCAGGCCAGCAGCACCGCGGCGACCGCGCGCCGCGGCATGGCCACGGCCGCGAGGGCCAGCGGCAACAGGAACAGCGACGCGAACGGATTCATCGCGCCACCGCTCCACGCGATCATCCAGGTCAGGTTGACGACATCGACCAGCACATGCAGCAAGGCCTCGCGCGTGCTTGCCTGCACGAGACGCCGCGCCCGCGGCGCGGCCCAGAGATTGAACACGGCCAGCGCGACGACGCCACACCACAGCGGCAACGGGGCGAACGGCAACCCAAGCCCGTGCACCGCCAGCGCCACGGCAAGCGCCTGGCCGGCGACGGCGAACCAGCGCAGCGTCGCAAGGCTGCGCAACAGACCGGCGGAAAGCATGGACATGGGCGCGACTTTACGCGCTGCGGCATCGACGCGGCTGCGACCTTCGGTCGCAGTCATGGCCGTGTCATGCGGCGCGACTAGCGTGCGCGCCACCGACCGCGAAAACGCCATGGACACGCCCAGCCTCCGCGACCGACTCGACCAGCGCCTGTTCAACGCCATCTACTCGCGCAATCTCGTCTACAACGCCTGCTGGGAGGATCCGGCGGTCGATCGCCAGGCCCTGCGCCTGGGCCCGGACGACAGCGTGCTCGTGATCACGAGTGCCGGCTGCAATGCGCTCGACTACGCCATCGCCGGTCCTCGGCGCGTGCACGCGGTCGACGCCAACCCGCGCCAGACCGCGCTGCTCGAACTGAAGATCGCCGGCATCCGCAAGCTCGAATTCGACGACTATTTCGCGATCTTCGGCGAGGGCTATCACGCCAATTTCCGCGCGCTTTACCAGACCCGTCTGCGCGCCGAACTCAGCCCCTTTGCGCAACAGTGGTGGGACAAGCACTGGGACTGGTTCGCCAATCCGCGCGGCAGCTTCTACTTCCACGGTCTGTCAGGCATCGTCGCGCGCAGTTGCCGCACGTATTTCCGGCTGCGCCCGCGCCTCAACCATGCACTGACCGCGTTGTTCCAGGCGCGCGACCTGTCCGAGCAGCGCGTGATCTACGACGACCGCGTTGCGCCGTTGATGTGGAACCGGCCGCTGAACTGGCTGCTCTCGCAGCAGTTCGTCATGAGTCTGCTCGGCGTGCCGTATCCGCAGCGCAAGCTCGTCGAGGCGCAGCACGCCGAGGGCATTGCCGGCTTCATCCGCGACGCGGTGCAGTACGTGTTCCGCCAGCTGCCGGTCAGCGACAACTATTTCTGGCACGTCTACGTCGCCGGCCGCTATCGCCGCGACTGCTGCCCGGAATACCTCAAGCCGGACAACTTCGCCGCGCTCAAGGCCGGCCGCGTCGATGCGATCGTGCCGCATACGACGACGGTGACCGAGTTCCTGCGCGCTCACGACGAGCCGATCACGCGCTTCGTACTGCTCGACCACATGGACTGGATGAGCAGCTACCACCCGCAGGCGCTGGCCGAGGAATGGGACGCCATCCTGCAGCGCGCCGCGCCCGGCGCGCGCATCCTGCTGCGCAGCGCGCACGAGCGCCCGGAATACCTCGATACGCTGCGCATCGGCAGCGAGGGCCGTCGGCTGCGCGATGTGCTCGCGTTCCAGGACGAGCTGGCGCAGTCGCTGCAGCGCGGTGACCGGGTGCACACCTACGCCGGCTTCGTGATCGCCGATGCGCCGGCTTGAGACCCTGCGCGCCGACGCCGGCGTACTGCTGAGCCTGTTGCGCGGCATGCCGCGCACTGCCTCCCACGCGCAGCGCCTGCAGGCGTTCTACGCGCCGCAGGCCGCGCACTACGACAGGTTCCGCGAACGCCTGCTGCAGGGCCGGCGCGAACTGATCGCCGGCCTGGCACTGCCTGAGCGCGCGCGCGTCGTCGAACTCGGTGGCGGCACCGGACGCAATCTGGATTTCTTTACGCCACAGCAATGGCAGCGCATCGCGCGCTTCGAACTCGTCGACCTGTGTCCCGCACTCGTCGAGCGCGCGCAGGCGCGGCACAGCGTCGACCCGCGCATCGCTGTCGTGCAGGCCGACGCGACGCTGTGGCGCCCGCAGGGACTCGTCGACTGTGTGTACTTCTCGTACGCGCTGACGATGATCCCGGACTGGCGCGGCGCGATCGACAACGCCCTGGCCATGCTCAAGCCCGGCGGCCTGCTCGCAGTCGTGGATTTCTACGTGAGCCCGGCCGCGCCGGCGCCGGGACATCGGCGCCACGGCGCGCTGACGCGCCGGTTCTGGCCGCTGTGGTTCGGGCACGACGGCGTGCATCCGAGCCCGGACCACCTGCCGCGGCTATGCGAACTGCTGCCGCGCCACGAACTCGTCGAAAGCGATGCGGCCGTGCCCTACCTGCCGCTGCTGCGCGTGCCGTATTACCGCTTCGTGGCGCGGAAACCGCTCCGAGATTGAGGTGGCATTGACGTTCGACGCGGTGAAACCGGGCGGCGAAGTTCAACGCGTGCGTCGTGCGATTTTCTTGTGCGGGTGATCACCGCGTGCGTAGCGCGGCAATCGTTCACCTGGGCGATCGTCCTGCGGGGGACGCTTCGATGCGGGTCACGGTCCTTGCCTGGGCGATCGCCCGGCGGGCATGCCTCGATGCTGGGCTTCGCGCTGCTCAGCCCAGCCTACGTCGATACTTCGCCTGCCTCTGTAACTGCCTTCGATCAGCGCTTGCGCTTGGGCCGCACGTACAGCACCAGGCTGTGCTCCTCGATCACATAGCCGTGCCTGTCGGCGATTTCGTGCTGCAGGCGCTCGATTTCTTCGCTCGTGAACTCGATGACCTTGCCCGTATCCAGATCGACCATGTGGTCGTGGTGGGCGCCGCGATCGAGTTCGTAGACGGCCTGGCCGCCTTCGAAATTGTGCTTGAGCACGAGTCCCGCCGTCTCGAACTGGGTCAGCACGCGATAGACCGTGGCCAGGCCGATGTCGTCCTCGTGCGCCAGCAGTTCGCGATAGATGTCCTCGGCGGTCAGGTGCTTGCCATCCGAGTCCTCGAGAATGCCGAGTATGCGCACGCGCGGATGAGTGACCTTCAGGCCGACTTTGCGCAGATCCTGCGACTCCATGGTGTTTCTCCTGTAATGCGCGGGCAGCGGTGCCGCCGGCTGAGCAAGTGCCTGCCCCATTCGGGGGCGATTCACGTTGAGGGCTGCCTGGGTCGCGGTGGCCGGGCGCGGAAGCCTTGCAAAATCAAGGTCCGTGCGCCAAGCGGCGGCAACGGTGCCGGGAGACTCGCGGCGCCCGGTAGGGCCGGCCGTTTAGCGGCGCTAGTGTATCATCCGGCCCCTTGCTGACTGACCGGATCGTCGCGATGAAGTGTTTCACCCGCTCCCTGTCCGTACTTGGCCTTGCCGTCGCACTGAGCGGCTGTGGCGTCATCTACCGTCCGGACGTGCAACAAGGCAGCCTGCTGTCCAAGCCCATCGTCGACCAGCTCAAGCCGGGCATGAGCAAGCGCCAGGTCAGCCTGCTGCTCGGTACGCCGTCGATCACGAGCCCGTTTGAAAGCAACCGCTGGGACTACGTGTCCTCCATCCAGCGCCGCGGCGGCAAGATCGCCACCAAGAACCTCAGCCTGACCTTCGAGAACGACGCGCTCGCGCGTATCGAAGGCGACTACTTCCCCGAAGACGCCACCCAGCTGATCAAGGACGCGCGCAAGTACCGCGTCGAATTCCCCGACGAGAAGCGCCCGGACGACAAGAAAAAGGGCGGTCGCGGCTGAGCGTCATCCGGCAGCAGCGTCAAATGACGCGAACGAAACACTATGCCGAGCTCGTGAAAGCCTTCCGGCCCGTTGGGCGTTCAAGGCAGCCAGAACCTTGCGGTTCTGAGCGGCTGCCTTTCACCCCCTTGAAGGGGAAGGAGTAGAGCTGAAGGTGCCCGGTGCTCAGGCCTTCGGCGCCGCGTTCCTGAGGGCGCGTTGCCGCCGGACCTCTTTCGGATTGGCGATCAGCGGCCGGTAGACCTCGACGCGGTCGCCATCCTGCAACCGCGTCGCCGGCGTTGCCGGCCGGCTGAAGATGCCGAACCGGCCCTGCTCCAGATCCAGCGCCGGAAACCGCTGCCGCAGATCCGATGCGGCCAGGGCATCGGCGACCGTCGCACCATCGGCCAGGCTCACCGATTGCAGGAACTGCCGGCCGGGCTCGACGTAGGCCACCTCGACACGGATGGGCTCAGCCATAGACCCGCGCCGCCACGCGCACGAACTCGTCCACCATGCGATCAGCCAGTCCCTGGAATCCCACGCGCAGCGCCGGACCGAGCAACGTGCCGGAATACTCGAAATCCAGTTCCAGCGCGATCTTGCAGCCGACCTCGCCGAGCGGCGCGAACACCCAGCCGCCGTTGAGCGCGCGGAACGGGCCATCGACGAGGGCCATGCCGATGCGTTCGGGCCGCACCAGCGAATTGCGCGTCGTGAAGCTCGTCGTGAGCCCGGCCACACGGACCTCCAGGCGCGCGGTCAGCGCGGTCTCCTCGCTCGCGAGGATGTCCGCGGCGACGCACCAGGAGAAACGCCTGGGGTATGCTTGAACGTCGTTGACCAGATCGAACATCTGGCCCGGGCTGTAGCGCACCAGGGCGCTGCGACGGATCTGTATCAATTCGGCAGTCTCGAAAGCAGGCGGACCCGCAACCCTTCCGTGCCGCAGCGGCGGCCACGGACGCTGTACCGGTCCGTCCGCGCCCTTGAACGGATGCCGTCCAGGCGCATTTCGAGGACCAACCTTTCAACTTACAGCGCTCCCGCGGGAGCGCGCGGCGGATTCTACCGAAGATGGCCAAGCCCAAGGACAAGAAAGACCACAAGGACGGCGGCGGCACGATCGCGCTGAACAAGCGCGCCCGCTACGACTACCACATCGACGACCGCTACGAAGCCGGCCTCGCCCTGCAGGGCTGGGAAGTCAAGAGCATCCGCGCCGGCCGCATCAACTTCGGCGATTCCTACGCGCTGATCAAGAACGGCGAGCTGTATCTGTTCGGCGCGCAGATCAATCCGCTGATCCAGGCCTCCACGCACGTGATCGCCGACGACCGCCGCACGCGCAAGCTGCTGCTGCATCGCGAAGAGATCGACAAGCTCATCGGCGCCGTAGAGCGCAAGGGCTATACGCTTATCCCGACCGCGCTGTACTGGAAAAACAACCGCGTCAAGGTCGAGATAGGCCTGGCCCGCGGCAAGCAGGAACACGACAAGCGCGACACCGAAAAGGAACGCGACTGGAACCGCGAGAAGCAGCGCACGCTGCGCGCGCATAACCGCGACGCGTGAGCGTCGACCAGATCGCCGTGACGAAAACGACAGGCTCGGCGTAGTCGCCCTCCCCTTCAAGCGGGTGAAGAACGACGGCGATAACGGAAGGCGCTCATCGCTCCGACATAGCCAATCCAAGTCGGCGGAACACTGCACGGCGACCCGCGACGTTTCAAGGGCGAACGAGGACAGGTCAACATAGGCTCAGCGGAGGCGCCGGGCTGGATACGTTCACTGACAACCGCATGAACGTTTTGGCCGTCCCCAAATGAACGCAGCCGAAGAAGAACTGGTTCTCGATCTGAACGCGAAACGGATATCCCCTCAGGAGTTTCTGCGGCAGTTCCGCGATGCCGACGACGGCGTGGTGCTGGCCGGGCAGTTGCTGCAGGAGGCGCTCGCATCCCGGCGCGGTGACGATGCCGATCTTGCGCTGCTCGTCGGCTTTTCGTTCGGATTTGCCCCTGAACACTTGCCCGCGCTGATCGCGCTGGAGCCGGCGGACTGGCATCACTCTCACGAGGACGTGGTGCTCGCACTCGACGATCTACGCAGTCCGGCCGCCGTGGAGGCACTGCATCACGCGACGCAGTGGATCCCCGCTCACCTCGATTTCGATTTCAACAGGGCTCTCGCGGTCAAGGCGATCTGGGCGCTGGGCAAAATCGACTCAGAGGACGCTACGGCGGCACTGGTCCAGATCGCGCAAGATCCGAATCCCCTACTCGCGGAATGCGCCGCAAAGCAGATCCGCCGGCGCCAAGCAGGCTGAGCAAGCCTGCCTCTTGCAAGGCTTCCGGCTCTCACGGCCGCAGCCTTGCGTGGACTGGCCCGTCAGACATCCTTCCACACGCAAAGGGTCATCGAAATGCTCAATGCGGCGGAAAGGCGCGTCATGGAGATGAGCCCATGAACTTAGAAGTCGAAACAGATGCCGAAGGCCGCGAATTCTGCGAGAGCATCGCGCGCGAAATGGTGCGGCTGTTCGGTATTTCCCTCGATGAAGCGGTGGGTCGGATCAATCGCGCATGGCGCGACGATCGTGCGGTTGTCGCAGATTCCGTTGTCTATCATGAGACCGACAGCTACTGGGCAAAGAAGATCTATTACGGAAAGGAGTCGTCCTGGTGGTTGGACCAGCCCGGCTTGAAACCTCTGCCATTTCCGTAGCAGGCAGTCGAGTAGAACCAGCGAGGTAAGGCTTGCTTCACCGCTGTGTCGGCAAACGGGCGCGAGCCCGTTTCCCGACCTACCCCGGTCAGCACCTGGCTCCACTACGGCGACCCTGGAATGGCGCCATGGGTGCGGTCGGTGACAAGCGTCAGGCCATGCGCGCAAACCGGGCCAATGAGGCGGCTTGAAACCCGCCGGACCGACGCCACTTCTCATCCGACGCTGGCATCGTGCTAGCATCGCCTTCCCCGGGGGTGTCACGGCTTCGACGGGGGTAGTTAGGTAGTTGGGTGCATGCCGAGGGGGCAGCTTTCCTCGTTAATCCAGCAGCAAAAAACTCAGACGCCAACGACGACGTCTACGCACTGGCCGCTTAAGGCCTAGCCCCGAACCCACTTGTGCTTGTGCTCGTGGATGTAGGGTCATTATCACAAGATCGCTGGGAACCGCTGCCTGTCGGTGCCTGGCTAAAACTTACAGGCTGGTCTTCCGGTGCGCTTCGCACATCGTGCTGCCGGCGGACGAGATTCAACGATGAGCTAAGCATGTAGTACCTGGCGCCAAGCGCCTTCGGACGCGGGTTCAATTCCCGCCACCTCCACCAAACCGTGCGACGAAAGCCACCCTTGCGGTGGCTTTTTTCGTTGTGGGATGTGGACGTGATCCGACACCCAGCGCCGCCTGCGGGTTCACGGTTTAGCGAATGCGAACCTGACGGCCGAAGGGCCGGCCCCGCGCTATACGCGGGGTGGGGCCCAGGAATACACCCCGGCCCAGGCACTCGAAACAGATCTATGCGATGAACTCAGCTTCAGCAGAGAGTCGCTCGCCAAGAAACTCGAGAACCGCTAGCGAGCTGCGGCACTCAAGCGTGCTTTGAATTGAGAGCTTCCTTCGACCCGGAGAGCACAGACTAAGCGAAACTCTCGATGAACGACTCTACTCTTTCAGCTGAAGACAGCTCGCGTTCCGGCAAGCGCACGAGTGCACTGAGCTGACGAGAGACGTAGGCCAGGTGATGGTTCATATCCAGAGTTACCCACTTGCCCGTATTGCCCGTCGTCGTCAGATCATCGGCGACCTGCCGGTAATACTTGTCCGCATGGCTATATGCGGGACCAAGATAGTGACCTGATCCAACCATCGCCTTGACGATATCCGGATACTGATCCGCAAGCGGCAACTCTACCCGGCTGCATCCACGGAAGAAGTGAGTTTTCGCGCCGACGGTATACCGAAGCTTTCCATTGATATGGATGACCGGCGCGCTGTCAGTATGGCCAGGCCGAACAATTCCGTAATCCGCAAAACCCAGTCGTCCCCAACCATAGGCACGGCAGATCCTTGTCCAGATGGCAAGTTCAGCTCGTGAAATAGCGCCATGACTATGTTTTTGCTCGACGACTTCCGTAATGAGTTTCGGTATGGATGAGCCGGCGAATGTGATACGGCGGCATCGGATACCGGCTCGGTTGAAAAACATCAAGAGCCGGATAACGGAGAGCGCAATGTGGTCGTCGTCGTACCTGCCCAGCTTTGCGCAATCAAGGAGGATGTCGACTTCGCTAATGTTCAAGCGCACGTCTCGCACTATCTCGGTCACCGACTTCGCTGCTTGTTCGGGCAGCGACATGATGTCTTCGTCCAGCAACCGGATGCACAGCCCCTGACCATGGGCTTCCGCCACCTCAGCCATGCGGGCACGCGCTAGAGTGTCTGCATGGAGCGCAACAACGGGAATCACCCGCATCCGCCGCTGATAGAGGTTCTCGTATCCGACGATTGAAGCGGGCTTGCCGTGAATGAAAACGTCAGGCGGGAAGCGATCCAGGTCTACCGTAGGCACCAATCCGTCCTGGTAGGAGGCGAGAGCCTCAGTAGCCGCATACAAATGCCTCCTTACATCCGCATCCTCTGCGTTGCTCGGCAGCAGCAGCATCTCGAAGATGGGATGCACCGCCTTGCGTAGTGATCGCTCAAGCAAGTTGAATGATTGAACATCATTCGGTTTCAGCTTTGTTATCTGACTGTGAAGATTCATCTGAATGAGCTGCCTTGTTCTTAGTCTCTGGAAACAACTGCCTAACTGCTCCCTGACCCAACAACTCTCCAAACTGGTCATAGCGACCAGTTTCAAATCTAACACGCCCGGCGACGATAGCTGGGTGGATGCTCAGCTTACGAGCCAGACCCACAATTTCAAGCTTGGTTGGCGATACCGAAACGGCGCTTGATCGCCAGAACGACCTAGGAATCAGTGCTTCTCGGGCAGCGCGGTTCGCTTCGTCCTCTACCGGGTCGTCAATAGCATCCTCGTCTGTTCGATCAACGAACGCTTC
>NZ_JAVTWC010000111.1:0-33872 GCF_032229445.1 Tahibacter sp. | reverse complement strand
GTGATCGCCGAGATCAAGAAGGCCAGCCCGAGCAAGGGCGTGATCCGGGCCGACTTCGATCCGGCCGCGATCGCGCGCAGCTACGAGGCGGGCGATGCGGCCTGCCTGTCGGTATTGACCGACGTGGATTTCTTCCAGGGCTGCGACGACTACCTGCGGCAGGCGCGCGCGGCCTGTGCGCTGCCGGTGCTACGCAAGGACTTCACGATCGATGCCTACCAGGTGTACGAGGCGCGGGTGCTCGGAGCCGACTGCATCCTGCTGATCGTCGCCGCCCTCGGCGACGCGGCCCTGGTCGAACTCGCGGCGCTCGCGACCGACCTCGGCATGGACGTGCTCGTCGAAGTGCACGACGCCGAGGAAATGCAGCGCGCGCTCGCGGTCGCGGCGGCAGTGCCGGTGCTGATCGGGGTCAACAACCGCAACCTGCGCACGTTCGAGGTGTCGCTGCAGACCACGCTCGATCTGCGCGCCTGGGTGCCGGCCGGACAGCTGCTGGTTACCGAAAGTGGCATCGTCGCTGCGGGCGACGTGGCACTGATGCGCGACAACGGTGTGCATGCGTTCCTGGTCGGCGAGGTCTTCATGCGCGCACCGGACCCGGGTACGGAACTGCTGCGTCTGTTCGCCTGAGCGTCGAGCTCAGCGCAGGCGCACGACTTCCACCGTATCCCCGAGCGTCGCGCGCAACGCGCGTTCGTGCACGGCGCTGGGCTCGACCAGTACCGCATTGCGCGCTGCCGAGAGTATCGGCAGGTCGGCCAGGCTGTCGCTGTAGCTGATCGCCCACGGCGCATGCACGCCGACCTCGGCCAAGGTTGCCAGCTTGGCTTTGCCGTAGTTGTGCCGCGGCGCGCGCAGACCCAGCCGGCCGAACTCGACCTGCGTGCCGAGTGCGGTGACACCGTCGATGGACAGGCGTCTGAGCAGGCTCTCCAGCAGGTAGTGCGCCGTGCCGCTGACCACGAGCACGCGCGCGCCGGCGGCCACGTGGCCGCGCAGGCGTACGACGAGAGCGTCGATGACGCGCCCTTCGCGCGCCAGCCATACGTCGCAGAAGGTATCGATCTCCGCGTCGAAGCGGCTGCGGTCCAGGCCCAGCGTCAGCGCGCGCGTGAACAGCTTGGCGGTCCACGGAAGCGTGCGTGGATGGCCCAGCAGCGGCAGCAGCGGCAGCAAGGGCAGGGCGGCGAGCACGCGCCAGCGGTTCTGTCGCGTGCGCCAGCGCAGGTAGCCGGCGAAGCTGTCGCCACGCAGCAGCACGCCGTCGAAATCGAAGACGATGGTCTCGGGTTCGTTCATGGAATCCGGCGGACGCGTCCGAACGTTTCCCGCCGCGCAGGCGTGCGGGAAAGACGATGCGCAGGTGACGGCCTGTCGATGCTCAGCGCGTGCCGAGCACCACGATGGTCTTGCCGGCGACCGTGATCATGCCCTGCTCCTCGAGCTGCTTGAGCACACGGCCGACCATCTCGCGCGAGCAGCCCACGATGCGACTGATTTCCTGGCGCGAGATGCGGATCTGGCTGCCCTTGGGATGGGTCATCGCGTCCGGTTCCTCGGTCAGGTCGATCAGCGTCTTGGCGACGCGGCTCGTGACGTCCATGAAGGCCAGGCGGCTGACCTTGCGCGAGGTATGCAGCAGGCGGTTGGACAGCTGCGCGCCGATCGCGAACAGGATCTTCGGGCATTCGCTGGCCAGGCTGGTCTCGAACAGGTGGAACAGGCGCTCGTAGCTGATCTCCGCCAGTTCCACCGGCGTGCGCGAACGCACCATGACCTCGCGCCGCGGGGTTTCCACGAACAGGCCCATCTCGCCGATGAACTCGCCGCGGTTGATGTAGGCCAGGATCAGCTCGCGGCCTTCCTCGTCTTCGGTCAGGACCGTGAGCGAGCCGTCGATGATGTAGTACAGGATGTTGGCGGAGTCGCCGGGCCGGATGATGGCCGTCTTGCTGGGGTAACGGCGCCGGTGGCACTGCCCCAGGAACCGTTCCATGGCCGCGCGATCCGGCACCAGCATCGGAGGCGCTTGAACTTTGTTGACGGCCTGTTGCAGGTTGTAACGAAAGTCAGCGATTTTCTGCATGCCGGGATGCCCCAATTCCTCTGCGAGCCGAGTATGCCGGCGCGACTGGTGTGTGTGGCCGATCCTGGCCTCGTCGATTGCGGCGGGTCCCCAGACGTCCGTCCGCGCAAGCGCGCATCTTAGTCGAAAGCGGCGTGGCTTAACGAATACGTTGGCAGCGGTGTAATCCGCAACCCGAATGGTCCATAATCCGCGCCCTTTCCCCCACCCCGGCCCGTGCGAGGTATTACGCCGTGGTAAAACCGCTCCCGCGTCTGAAGCTCCAAGGTTTCAACAACCTGACCAAGGCGCTCAGCTTCAACATCTACGACATCTGCTATGCGGTGACGCCGGAACAGCGTGATCGCTACATCGAATACATCGATGAGCAGTACGACGCCGACCGGTTGACCCAGATCCTCACGGACGTGGCCGACATCATCGGCGCGAACATCCTCAATATCGCGCGCCAGGACTACGATCCCCAGGGCGCCTCGGTCACGATCCTGATTTCCGAGCAGCCGATCATCGACAAGAAGCTCGCCGGCCGCGACGTCATCTCCGACGCCGTGGTCGCGCACATGGACAAGAGCCACATCACCGTCCATACCTACCCGGAAACGCATCCGCACAACGGCATCGCGACGTTCCGCGCGGACATCGACGTGGCCACCTGCGGCGTGATCTCGCCGCTGAAGGCACTGAACTACCTGATCGAGAGCTTCGAGTCCGACATCGTCACGATGGACTATCGCGTGCGCGGCTTCACGCGTGACGTGAAGGGCAAGAAGCACTACATCGACCACAAGATCAACTCGATACAGGATTACCTGAGCAAGGGCATCAAGCAGCGCTACGAGATGATCGACGTCAACGTCTATCAGGAAAACATCTTCCACACCAAGATGCATGTGAAGGAGTTCCTGCTCGACACGTACCTGTTCGAAGCGAACGCGTCCGACCTCTCGTTCAAGGATCGTCTGCGTATCGAACAGCAGCTCAAGTACGAGATCGAAGAACTGTTCCACGGCCGCAATCTCGGCTGAGTCTGGCTCGTCACCGTGATACCTGCGAACCCCCGGCCAGCGATGGCCGGGGGTTTTGTTCGTGCGCCCGGCCGAAACGGGCTCGGCGACTGGGCAGGCCACGAGCGTGCCGCGGTATCGCACAGTCTGCCGTGTGACCTGCAGCACCGGCATGTCCGGGCGGCGCTGATAGCATGGCCTCATCTCGTCCCGCTGTGCCTACCTCCATGCTGCGCCGCCTGTCCATGAGTTCGCCTTGTGCTGCGTTGATGCTCGCGATCGGGGCCGCGGCACATGCCGCTCCCTACCCGTTGCTCAGACTCGAGTCCCCGGCGGATGTCGGCGAGGCCGCACCCGCCATTCCGCCGGATACGGACGACGTCGTCGCGCGCAAGATTCACGCCCAGCTGCGTGCCCCAGCCGCTGGCGACGCGGCTGGACTGCCACGGACACTGGCTTCCGACGATGAGGTCCTGGTCGAACTGCGCTTCACGGCCGATGCCGGCCTGCAGCGCGCCGAACAGGCCCTGAGCCGCGCCAAGGCCGAAGTGCGCAACGTGCTGGCCGTCGATCGCGTCGAAGCCCGCGTTGCGCGCGACCAGCTCCCTGATCTCGCCCGCGATGCCGATGTGGTCAGCATCGTGCCGGCGCGCCTGGTGCGGCCGCGGATCGGCAGCCGCACCAGCGAAGGCGTGGCCGCCGGCCGCGCCGACCTGTGGCACGCGAATACGCCGACGCTGACCGGCAGTGGCGTGACCATCGCCGTGATCGATGCCTTTGACGATACCAACGGCGAGATCAACAGCCTGCAGCTCGCGGCCAACAACAACTGGCCGCCGGACAGCCGTGTGGTCTTCCAGAACTACAAGACGCTGCCGTCACCTGCTCCCGCAGGATGTGCGACGAACACCTTCGGCTGCCTCGGCGTCAGCCACGGCAACGCAACGACGGAAATCGCCTACGACGTCGCCCCCGGCGCGAATTTCCGCGTCTACGACACCTATACCGTCGGCGACTGGCGCCGCGCGATTCTCGACGCGGCCAACCTCAACAACTCCGGCGGCTCGGCCGGGACGGTGCGTGCGCAGATCATCTCCGCGTCGCTCGGTGCGCCGCTCGACGGCAAGGGCGACGGCAGCGCGCTGCCGGGCTCCATCGCCGAGGCTGCCGGCTGGGCGCGCAATCGCGGCGTGCTCGTGGTCAACGCCGCCGGCAACGAGCGGCAGCAGCATTGGGACGGACTCTTTCGCGCGTCGTCCACCGGCAACGGCTTCCACACCTGGACCACCGGCGCTAACACCGTCTACAACGTGTTTGGCAACGGCAGCGGCTCGGCATACTGCATCCCCGCCGGCGAAACCATCGCCGTTGACCTGTACTGGAACAACTGGGTCTCGCCAGGGGCGAACCGCAACTACGATCTTTACCTGTACCGCCGCACCAACGTCTCGACCTGGGAGGCATTGCCCGTCGCACAGTCCACGCTGATCCAGGGTGGCGGCAGTGGCCAGACACCGCAGGAGCAGATCACGTTCACGGCCAGCGGTTCGACGTCCGGCTGCGCGGCCAACAGCGCGGTGTTCGGCATCGCCGTGGTGCGCGTCGCCGGCACGACGACATTTGAAAATATGGAAGTGTTTACGAATATCCCGCTGGACACGCGCGTGACCGCGCGCAGCCTGGGCTTTCCGGCCGATTCGCCGAACGTGCTCAGCGTAGCAGCGATCAACGTGGCGACGGCGGGCACGAACCCGCAGGAAGCCTTCAGCTCCGAAGGGCCGGTGCTGGCTGCCGGTGGCGGCCTGCCGTCGACGAGCGCCCCGACCGATCCCAACCTCAAGCCCGACGTCGCGAGCTACGACAACGTCAGCACTGTGAGCTACGGTGTCGGCGGCACCAACCCGATTCCGGCGACGAGTTTCACGGGTACCTCGGCGTCGACGCCGCACGTCGCCGGCATGGCGGCGCTGCTGATGCAGCGCAACGGCACGCCGACCACGGCGGCACAACTCGATACGCTGATCCTGACGCCGCTGCGCAGCCTGGCGGCGACCGGCAGCAACGATCTCGGCACGGCCGGACGCGACTACCAGTACGGCCATGGCCGCGTGCGCTTCCAGCGCGAGACCGCGCTGGCTTACCTGCAGCAGCCGGGCAACACGGCGGTCAATACGGCTATCACGCCGGCGGTCAAGGTACGCGTGCTCGACGACGAAGGCCTGCTCGTGCCCAACGGCTTGCTCGCCAGCACCAGCATCGCGATCGGCACCGACCCGAACGGCGGCAGCGCGGTGCTCAGCAACGGCGGCACCGCCGCGCTGGTTCAGGGAGTGGCGACGTGGAACAACCTGCGCATCGATCTGGGTGGCAGCGGCTACGCCCTGCGTACGAGCGGCGGCGCGCTGCCGGCGATCAACAGCAACGCATTCAACATCACGACGGGCGCGGCGACGACATTGGCGTTTGCCCAGCAGCCGTCGACCACGCAGGCCGGTGCGACGATGGCGGTGATCACCGTGCGTGTCGAAGACAACAACGGCAACCTCGTCACCAGTGACAACGCCACGCAGGTGCAACTCACGCGCCCCACCTGCACCGCCAGCCCGGTCCGCGGCGGCGGTCCCGTCGCGGTCGTCAACGGTATTGCCACCTTTGCCAATGTGGTGCTGTATACGCCGGGCTCCGCTCTGCGGCTGACCGCCAGCGCGCCCGGGCGCAGCAGCGACAACAGCAACACGTTCACCATCAGTGCGAACAGCAACCTCCTGTTCCGCAGCGGTTTCGAGGCGTGCCTGCCGTAGCGTGACCGTGTGTCACTTCAAACCCGGTAGACCACCGCTTTCATCGCCGCCGCCGCCAGGCGCATGAGATCCGGGATCGGGCGCGGCAGCGCGCGCGCGCCGGCGCCCAGCGCATGCTCCGCATGGCGTGCCTCGTCGTCCTTCATGACCGCGACAATGGCGCGGCTGCGCGCATCCCGCGGCGGCAGTCCGGTGTGTTCCAGATGCTCGTCGAGATGCGCCTCGACCTGGCGTTCCGTTTCCACCACGAAACCCAGATTCCAGCCGTCGCCGCGCAGACCGGCCGCGAGCCCCATGGCGTAGGCGCCGGCGTACCACAGCGGATTCAGGAGACTGGGCCGGCTGCCGAGTTCCTCGAGGCGATCCTGGCACCAGGACAGGTGGTCGGTTTCCTCCTGCGCGGCTTCCAGCAGCATCGCGCGGGTTGCCTCGTCGCGGGCGACTGCGGCCTGGCCGACATAGAGCGCCTGGGCGCAGACCTCGCCCGTGTGGTTGATGCGCATGAGTCCGGCGGCGTGCGCGCGTTCGGTCTCGTCGAGTTCCGCAGCCGGCAAGTCGCCGGCCGGGTTCGCGCGCGCAGCCTCGGCGCGCGCGCCCAGCGCGGTGCCGAGCGCTTGTTCGATCTGCCCGAGAACGTGGTCGATGCGGCTGTAGTGACGCGTGAACATGGGCAATTCCTGCAGGGTCGAAAGAATTCAGTGCGCAGTGACACGGCGCGACAAGGGCGGGGTGAGGGTGTCCCCCTCGGCTTTCAACTGTCGTGCGAGCAGCGTGACGGGATGAATGACCGCAATCGCCTGGTCGCGGGCGCGCAGCCCGTTGCCGAGGTGGATGCGGCAGCCGATGTTGCTGGTCAGCAGCAGGTCGGCCTGCCGCGCCTGCACCTGGTCCAGGCATTCATCGCGCAGCGGATCGGCGATCGCGGGATAGCGCAGGAAATGGCTTCCGCCTGCGCCGCAGCAGCCCGGCTGCTCGGGAAGTTCCGCAATATGTAACTGTGGAATATGGGCCAGCAGGGTGCGTGCCGCGGCTGCCGCGCCCGCCGCACTGTTCAGCGAGCAGGGCCGGTGTAGCGCCGCTGTCAACGGCAGGGGCCGGAACGTCAGTGTTGCCAATTGCGGATCAGCCGCGAGGAACGCGCCGATCTCGCGCACGACGATGCCACTGTCCGCGAGCACGACATCCCGCATGTCGCCGTAGCAGCCCGAAGCCGACACCAGCACCGTATCGACGGCGGCCTCGACGAATGCGCGCCGCGTCGCGGCGGCCAGGGGCTGGGACACGCTCACATGTCCGGCATGCCGCGGCAGCGCGCCACAGCAGCCCTGTCCCGGCGGCTCGATCACAACGTAGCCCAGCGCCGCGAGCAGTTGTCGTGCGGCCGCGTGCGTATCGCGATCGAATGCCGAGGCCACGCAGCCGAGGAACAGGCCGACACGGCCGCGTTCGCTTGCAGCGGGAACCGCCCGTACCGACGAGCCGTGCAGGTCCGGCAGCCGTGGCAACTGGCCGATCCAGCGTGCAAGCCCTGACGTCCTGCCACGGCGCCGGGCCACCGCGCCCAGCCAGCGTGGCAGGCGCAGCGCTTCGCCGAACCGCGCCAGCGTGTGTATCCAGCGCGGCCGGGCGATCAGTCCATAGATAAGGCGCTGCAGACGATCGGGAGGCCGCGCCGTCTCGCGCCGGCTCAGGTCGATCAGGCGCCCGTACTGCACGCCCGAGGGACAGACCCGTTCACAGGACAGGCAGCCGAGGCAGTGGTCGAGATGCGTCAGCGCGGACGGCTGCGCGCCGATTTCGCCGGCGGCCAATGCCTTGGCGAGCCTGATGCGGCCGCGCGGCGACTCGGCTTCCGTGCGCCCCACGCGGTAGGTCGGACAGGCGGGGAGACACAGACCGCACTGGACGCACTGGTCGGCGAGATTCAGGAGTTCCAGGGTCGCGGCACGTGCAGGGGGGATGGCGGACATGTCAGTTCATGCTAGCATTCGCGCCCCCCGGCGACCTGCCGGACCAGGCCGGATCGCAGCACGACACACGTCGGCCCAGGGCTTGCAGCCCCAGGCATGTGCCGCTATCATCCCGCGCCTTTCCCTGCCCCTTTGGCACAAGGTTTCTTGTCATGAAAACGATCAGCGCGAAAGCTGAGACAGTAAAGCGCGACTGGTACGTCGTCGACGCTACCAATAAGACGCTGGGCCGTCTGTGCTCCGAAATCGCGCTGCGTCTGCGCGGCAAGCACAAGACCATCTTCACGCCACACGTCGACACCGGCGATTACATCGTCGTCGTCAACGCAGAAAAGATCCATGCGACCGGCGCGAAGATGGACGACAAGTTCTATCACCGCTTCACCGGTTACATCGGCAACCTGAAGTCGATCTCGCTCAAGGACATGCTCGCTACCCATCCGGAGCGCGTCATCGAGTTCGGCGTCAAGGGCATGCTGCCGAAGAACCCGCTGGGCCGCGCGATGTACCGCAAGCTCAAGGTGTACGCCGGCGCCGATCATCCGCACACCGCCCAGCAGCCGCAGGCGCTGGACCTCTGATTTCCGCAGGAATAGAGCACATGGCACTGCAACAGAATTACGGCACCGGCCGTCGCAAGACTTCCGCCGCTCGCGTGTTCCTGCGCCCGGGCACCGGCAACATCACGGTGAACGGCAAGACCCTCGACACGTTCTTCGGCCGCGAAACCGCCCGCATGATCGTGCGCCAGCCGCTGGAACTGCTGAACTTCACCGAGAAGTTCGACATTCTCGTGACGGTTGAAGGCGGCGGCACCACCGGCCAGGCCGGCGCCATCCGTCTTGGTATCTCGCGCGCACTGACCGAATACGACGACAGCCTCAAGTCCCCGCTGCGCAAAGCCGGTTTCATGACCCGCGACGCACGCGAAGTGGAACGCAAGAAGGTCGGCCTGCACAAAGCCCGCCGCGCCACCCAGTTCTCGAAGCGCTAATCCCGCATCGACGGGACAGGAAGTCCCGAACGCAGCGCGCACACGGTCAGAGCGCGCGCCGCGGCAATTTGATGGGAGATCGTCTAACGGTAGGACAACGGACTCTGACTCCGTTTATCTAGGTTCGAATCCTAGTCTCCCAGCCACCCCAAGAGCCCTCGCAGAAATGCGGGGGTTTTTGCTTTCCACGCCCCTGAATTGCGTTGATCCGTGCCTGGCCCTGCCAAGAGTGATCTTGGACGCGTACTTGTCGGGTTCTCACAGCGCTCCCAGATCGCGGTCGAACGCGGGGTCATGCAATTGCAGACAGGTTAAGCAATGACGATGAAGCAGCGATGAGAAAAACGAAATTCTGGGATGGCCGGGCGGACCACCCCTTCTTTGCGCATTTGTCAGAAAGAATCAAAGACCTTGGTTTCCTGTGGAACGGGCTGGAGTCAGGCCCTGAGACCGACGTGGCCCGATGGCGCCTGGCGCTGTTTGAGGGCTATGAGCTGGAGCTGTCGTTGATGGCGGATGACGCACGACTGCCATCGGGCTATTTCGGATTCATGCCGACGCTGTTTGTGGTCTCCGAACGCCAAGCGCGAGTCTGGAGTGAGCTCCGACTGTGGGAGTGTTTCAACCTGATGCCAGGCAATACGGTAGAACCTGAGCCGGGGCCTGCGAGGATTCTCGCTATCGGGCTGCGTTGGCTGATCCGGGCATGGCACGAGCCGCGAGATACCCCGTGGCCCGTTCCGGGTTGGAGCAAGGTTCTCAGCGAAGAGGCGGCAGCCTGTGCGGATGAACTGGGACGCTTTCTCGACAGGCATCTGCCACGCCTTGTGCCATTGTTTGAGGTGCCGGCAGCACTCGCACACACGATGTTGAACCTGGAAACATTTCCCGGAAAATTCGACGCCAACGGCCCGCGCAGCGCGTGTCGGAGCATCTACACCGCCATCCTTCTTCATGACGCGGGCGGAACCGGCGAAGCGATGAAGGAACTGGATCTGGAAAAGCGCGAAGTTGCAGCCAAGGTTCAACGTGGCATGGAGCCGCAATTCCTCGACATCACGCATTGCCAGATTGCCCGGCTGACCCAGTGGATGAACGGCGGTGCGCCGCCCAACGCTTCCACTCCGGGCAAACTATCGGGCTGAAGCGACGAGGCCTCAGCTCAGGTCCATGGTGATGGGGGTTCCTGCGATGCGCTTCGGACACCACCCGCATTACGTCGCCGCGCTCATGCGGTGCTTGCGAACGATCTTCGCCACGGCGACTCCCGCCTCGGCATCCTTCAAGATCACGGCGATCTGCACTTCGCTGAGTTTCTGTTTCTGTAGGAGTCTTACTGTTCAGAAGAGCCGCTACGTTTCGGTGGCCGCATCTATGAGCCATGGACCATGCCCGCGGCGTTGCCGCGGGCTACGGGAACGCCTGAGGCGAATTCGTGTGCCGGCCTACTTCAAACCCATGTAGTCACGCTTGCCGATTTCCACGCCGTTGTGCCGCAGCAACGCGTAGGCGGTGGTGACGTGGAAGAAGAACTGCGGCAGGCCGTAGCTGAGGAGATAGCTGCTGCCGCTGAAGCGTTTTTCTTTCGGCGTGCCGGGGCGGGTGACGATTTCGCGTTCTTCGCCGCCGTCGAACTGGGCGGGCGCGATGCCTGCGATAAAGGTCTGGGTTTGCGAAATCAGGGTCTGTAGTTCCTCGAAGGACGTTTCCTTGTCGTCGTACTTCGGTACCTCGATGTCGGCCAGCCGCGCCGAGACGCCGCGGGCGAAATCGCAGGCGATCTGCACTTGGCGAATCAGCGGGAACATGTCCGGAAACAGGCGGCTCTGCAGCAGCGCGGCTGGTTCGATCTTCTTCTCGGTGGCATGGGTCTGTGACTTGGCGAGCAGATCGGCGAGGCTGCCGAGCATCTGCTGGAACACGGGGACGGAGGCGGTGTAGAGGGATACGGTCATGGGAGTTCCTGGCGTTGGATCGGGCGGCGGCGAGACGGTTGGTCGGCAACGATGACAGCGCACTGGCCGGATCGCAACGATGCGCACCGATCGGCGCGCCGCCTGGTGAGGACCGCTTCACCCCATCCGTGCAGGATCAGGCAAGAAGGCCGCAGTAACGCGATATCGCCTCGCGCGCGCACGAGGCGATGATGCTGGCCCGATCCGACCTGCAAGGAACACGTCATGGCTAGTGCAAAAGGCTACGCGGCATCCGAGGCCAAGGCGGCGCTCGCGCCGTTCACGTTCCAGCGGCGCGAGCCGAATGACGACGATGTCGTCATCGCGATCCGCTACTGCGGCATCTGTCATTCCGACATCCACATGGTCGACAACGGCTGGGGCAACAGCGTGTTTCCGCTGGTGCCGGGCCACGAGATCGCCGGCGTGGTGACCGCGGTCGGCGCGAAGGTCACGAAATTCAAGCCCGGCGACCACGTCGGTGTCGGCTGCTTCGTCGACTCGTGCACGACCTGCGCGCAGCGCGACGTCGATCGCGAGCAGTACATGCCCGGCCTCGTTCTGACCTATAGCAGCTTCGAGCCGGGCAGCAGCACGCCGACCTACGGCGGCTATTCCGATTCCATCGTGGTCAAGGAGGGCTATGTGCTCTCGATCCCGGCCAACCTGCCGCTGGACGCGGCCGCGCCGCTGCTGTGTGCTGGTATCACGCTGTACTCGCCGCTGCGTCACTGGAATGCGGGGCCAGGCAAGAAGGTCGCCATCGTCGGCATGGGCGGCCTTGGCCACATGGGCGTAAAGCTCGCGCATGCGATGGGCGCCGAGGTTACGGTGCTGAGCCAGACGCTGTCGAAAAGAGACGACGGGCTGCGCCTCGGCGCCACGCACTACTACGCAACCAATGATTCGGCGACGTTCGCGACGCTGGCCGGAACCTTCGATCTGATCATCTGCACGGTGTCTTCGCCGATCGACTGGAACGCCTACCTCGGCCTGCTCGGGATCGGCGGCACCTTCGTCGTCGTCGGTGCGCCCGAGCAGCCCGTGCCGGTGCATGCCTTCGCCGTGATTCCGCATCGCCGTTCGCTGGCCGGTTCGATGATCGGTTCGATCAAGGAAACCCAGGAGATGCTCGATTTCTGCGGCGCGAACGGCATCGTCGCCGATATCGAGACCATCGCCATGAACCAGGTCAACGAAGCGTACGAGCGCATCGCGAAGAGCGATGTGCGCTATCGCTTCGTCATCGACATGGCGACGCTGGACTGATCCGAACGGCTGCCGCCGGCTCGCGCACCGCGCGTGGTCCGGCGGCGGTCCCGTCCTGCGACGACCCGATCGTTTTTCCGACTGCTACGCCGCAGGACCGATCTGCCGCTGCAGTTCGCGCCGCTGCCGTTGCAGCGCAGCGACGCGCCAATGCGCCTGCATCAACGTGCCGAAGGCGAGTACGAGCAGGCTCGCGCCAACGCTGGCCGCTGCATGGTAGGTCGCGCTGCCGGTGCTCGCACCGAGCGCCAGCGCACCGGCGAAGAACACGCCCGTGAAGACCACGGCCATACGTCCGGCGACGATGCGATGATGTCCGAGCAACGGCCGCCGTTGGCGCAGCACCCAGGTTGCATAGGCGATCCAACTGACACCAATCGCCAACAGCACGGCCAGCGCTGTCTGGGTGCGTCCCGGCAGCGCCGGTTCGGTCGCGAGCAGGGCGGCCAGCAGCACGGACATCAGCGTCGCGGCGAGCAGCAACGCGACATGGCCGTAGCGCGCGAGCGGCGACAGTGCGCCCGCGGTCAGGCGTTGCAGTTCGAGTTCGAGGGCAGCGGTAGCAGGATCAACGGACATGGCGGTTCTCCGGGGCAGTGAGTCGTTGGCGTAGCAGATGGCGCGCCCGGAACAGGCGCGATTTCACCGTCCCCGGCGGAATCGCGAGCGCGCTCGCGATCTCGGTGAGCGGCAGTTCTTCGAGGTAGAACAAGGTCAGCACTTCGCGTTCGGCCAGCGGCAGCAGCGACAGGCCGCCCAGGAGTTGCGTGATGTCGGCGTCGTCGCCGTCCGTCTCGGCCGCGATCGTGTCGAGCACATCGGACGTATCCAGCGGCATCGCGTAGCGCGAGCGCAGCCGGTCCATGGCCACGCGATGGGCGATGCCGAACAACCAGGCGCGGAACTGCGCCGCATCGCGCAGCCGTCCGAGGCTCTGGATCGCGCGCAGCCAGACTTCCTGGGTCAGATCGCGCGCCACGTCCGCGTCGTCGGCGAGGCGCCGCGCGTAGCGGTGCAACGGGCCGGCCCAGCGCCGCACCAGCGCGTCGAACGCGGCGCGTTCGCCGAGCTGGCAACGCACGACCAGCAACTGGTCATCGGGGGCAAGGGCTGCGGCATCGGTCTTCACGCGGGGCATCTCCTTCGTCTGGCCGAGGTAGTCGGAGGAGGGCGCGCAAAGGTTCACGCGATCGAATGTGGCGCACTGCTCTTGTCTTGTCCGCGTCCCGACACGGTCGCGGTGATTTCCTCGCCGCCGTCGGGCGTGTCTTGCGACCTCGGCGCAATCCGTTGCGTCAAGACCGCGCAGCCTGCCCGCGACCTGTTGGTCCTCTCGATGACGCAACGTGATTGCGCCGCCACAGTGGCACCGAGTGCCGGCGCTGCAACGCGGCGATCAGCTCTGCGACGGCGTTCCGGTCATGTGCACCAGCTCCCAGCTATGACCGTCGAGGTCTTCGAACGCATGGCTGTACATGAAGCCGTAGTCGATCGGCGGGCGCGGTGCGCTGCCGCCAGCGGCGAGGGCTTTGGCGACGAGTTCGTCGACCTTCTCCCGGCTGTCGACCGATAGCGCCGTCAGCGCTTCCACATGCGTGCGCATGTCGCAGAGCTGCTTGTCGGTGAAGGTCCTGAAGAATGCCTCGCGCAGCAGCATCACGAAGATGTTGCTGTCGATGACCATGCAGGCGGCGTCATCGTCGGTGTATTCCGCGTTGAAGCCGTAGCCGAGTTCGGTGAAGAAGGCCACGGACTTGTCGAGATCCTTGACCGCGACGTTGAGGAAGATCTGGGTTGTCATGGGCATGCTCCTGCGGGTGATGGGTTCGTCGCGACCGGTCCGGCGTGGTGGGACGGATCTTGCCGGTCGGGCGTGCGGGATTGCCGTCCGGGTGACGGGTTCTGCGCTCGCCCGGTGAATGCGTCGAGCGAGCGTGGCCCGAATCGACACGGCGACAATTCGTCCGCGTCGCGGCGGCGTTGCGAGAGGACTCGCTGCCGACGATGTCATCCAGGTATCGCCGCGCCGGTTCCGCTACCGGAAGTTGACCAGATAACGCACGCACGAACGTGACGCCTCGTGCACGACCGCGGTATACGAGCCGATAGCTGCGGACTCGCCGCTCGTCAATCCGGTCGGATGCGTCGGGGTGTCGGAGTCCGGGTCGGTACTCTGCGGGCTCGGCGGTGTGGACCGCTGGAGCGAAGCGCCGGACGATTTCCATCTGACGAGTTGGAAGCCGCCGGGACTGACCTACGCCGACGTGCTCGACGCACACTGGTTCGCGCAATGGCAGCTGGTGTTCCGCGATGACGCCGGAAAGGGACTGCGGCTGTTCGGATCTCCGGTCACTTTCGTCGCGCAGGAATAGCGATCCGCCGTCCACAACGGCCCGGCGACCGGTCGGGGCGCATGTATCGTGAAACACGGGGCTCGTGTTCGCATTGCCGACCCTGCATGGATAAGCGGCAGCGCGCCGGAATCCTTCCTGCTTCAGTGTGGATATGTTGCATTTGCGTCATGGCCGCGCACTGGGTGCGCCGGACGCTGCGCGTCCGTTGCGTCTTTCGGCTAGGCCGCAACCGCGGAGTCCGTGTTGACCGGTTCGGCGATCGGGCCGGCATTCGCGCCAAGGGCGAACCCGTAGAGGCGGGCATTGGGCACCCAGCCGTCCGCGTCGCTTGCGAGCGCATCGTCGCGACCGGCATGGAGCAGGTAGTCCAGTGCGTTGATCACGATCTGGTGCGTCACGAGTAGCACGCGCTCGCCGGCGGAACGCCCGATCAGATCAGCGAGAAGCCGGTGCACGCGCATGACGACATCGCAGCGCGATTCGCCGCCGGGCGGCCGGAAATGGAAGCGGCCGACGCGTTCACGTTGCGCGGCCAGTTGCGGATAGCGTTCGGCCACACCGGTGCGCGTCAGTCCTTCGAGCACGCCGAATGACTTCGGCGCCAGACGGGCGTCCAGCGTGAACGCAATGCGGCAATTGGCGAAGCCGTAGCGGATGACGCCGTCGGCGGTTTCCAGCGCACGCCGATGCGGCGAGCAGACGATGCGGGTTGGCCGCTGCGACGGCGGCAGCAACGTGATCTGGTGGCCCAGCCGCGCAGCCTGCTCATGGCCCAGGTCGGTCAGCGGCAATTCCGCGTCGGACAGCGCGATCCCCACATCGGCCAGTCCGCGCGCTTCGGCGTCGGCGCGCGCGGTGTTGCCGAGACTTTGGCCGTGACGGCAGGCCAGCAGGGTAGTGGTGGAATTCAACGCGATCATTGCTGCTCCTGTGAGGCCGGATCGGCGGTTCCTCCGCCGACGGGGACGTTTGTGCGACTGTCGCCAGCGCAGAGCAACTCCCATGCCATGACGCGACAGCGCGAATTTCCTCGCACGTGTCGCGTTGCCGTGCCGCGCGGGCTGCAATCTGCAAGCCCACGCGGGCGCGCAGCGTGCAGCTCGCGGCAGCGCGTTCGCGCCGGCGTGAAACGATCGCGAAACCCGACCGGTCAGTCGATCAGGTCCGCCTGCAGGACCGGCGTGAACCAGAGCAACTGATAGTGGTAGTAGGGGTAGGTATAGCTCGCGTTCTCCCCGGCGATCGACGAGCTATGGGCGCCGTAGACCAGGCAGGTGCCGGTCGAACAGACGATTTCGTCGATGTACGACTTGATCGAATATTCACGGGCGGCCAGGCGCCTGGCGTAGATGCCGTTGAGCAGCGGACTGGATACGGCCAGTCCGTTGCTGCCGCAGGTCGACGTGGGCACGTTGAATGGATACATGCCGCAGCTCCACAAGCCGCGGTACGCACCGGCGATGCCGACGAAGCTCTCAACCTTGGCCGCCAGATTGAGCTTGAGGATCTCGCGCGCGGCAAGCGTCACGCCCATCGAATGCCCGATCACATCGATCCTGCCCGTGCAGGACGACGCGATCGCATTGTTCAGGGCGTTCGCGACGGGCGTCTCCTCGCTGCCGCTGTGATCGTTGCAGGCCGGGCAGATCTTGCTGCCCCAGTCCGGCAGGAAGATCTGCGCGTCGGTGTAGCCGCGGGCGCGAAGTTCCACGTAGGTGTTGTCGAAGTCTTCGGGCGAACCGCTGTTGCCGTGCACGAGCACGGCGCTGTCGACACAGGCGGATTGCGCCTGCAGCGCAGCGAATGACAAAGCGATGACCGTTGCGCTACGGATGAGCTGATGCATGACGAACCCTCCCCACGGTGGGTCGCAGCGTAGTCCTCCGGTGCCGTGGAGTGGATCTGTACCAAAGTACAGGGGCTGTGGTGGCCGCGCGACCCGCGCGCCCTGCGCACGCTGTCGCGCCACCTGTGATGGCGGTCACAGGCTCGGCTTCGACCTAAGTCGATACCGCCGTGGGTCGCCTGCGCATCGTCGGCCGTATCGGTCCGTTCACGCGTGATGCCGCGTGCACGACGCATCGGCCGGCTATCGTCGACCCCCTGTCGCCGCTGCGCGCGTCTTCGTGGGGAAGCGCGCCGGAATGCTGGTTGACTCGTGATGACGGAGCGATGGCGTGAATCATCAGAAGATCGTGCTGTCCGCCAACGCGGCCGGCCTGTTGCTGCTTTCGGTCGGCGTACTCGCCGATGGCCCAGCGGTCTCCGGCGCGGCGCCGGCCTATGCGCCGCTGTTTACGACCACGTATACGCCCGCGCAATCCGTGAACTGGCGGGTCGAACCCGACGGCACGATCGTGACCTTTGGCAGCGGGCGCGCGCGTTCGCGCCACGAGTCAGAGAATATTTTCTATACCTTTCCCGTGCGCTACCACGAGCACCGGACCTTCGGTTTCGAAATCCACGATCACGTTGCCGCCGGCGGCAATTCGATCGAGATCTTCTACTCGCCGCAGTACGCTCACTGGCGCCAACCCGAGTGCCGCTCGGCCTACGGCAATCCCTACCGTGCTGCGTTCAACAACAACGCCACCTTCAATCCGACACCGGTCGCGGTGGCCAATCCGGACGGCAGCGGCCAGAAGTGGGTCTGCCGCATCACGCGCAACGCGCATACCGGCAGCGACGGCGTGCTGCGCGTCGGCGACTGGATGGAAGTGGAGTTCCAGCAGTTTCTCGGCCTTTTCCAGGGCGATCCGGTCGTGCAGGGGCAGACGGTCTATTACACCGACACCTATCGTTTCCGCATCGGCTCGCCCGGGCTTTACATCGAAGGCGACGAAGCACTGAATACGCGCCTGAGTGCCGGCGGTGCGGCGACCGCGCCGTTCGTGCGCGCTGGCGATACCGTTGCGCCAGCCGACGTGGTGTCGCAGCAGGGCAACCTGCTGACGTATCGCAACGACGCCAATCAGGTCGTCACCCACCCGATCCTCGACGGTCTCGGCAACTACAACACCTACGTCGTCGACAGCGGCACGACCGACTACACGACGTTCTTCCGCGAGGCACTGAACATCCGCTGGCCTACGCACAACGATTTCCTCACGGGCCGGCGGCTGTTCCACAGTTCTTTCAAGACCGGCGCGCACTTCGAACCGGGCAATCCGGCGCATACCGGCATCAGTGGCCTGGCGAACGGACTGACCGTGCAGGAGTCATGCATTGCCTGCCATGTGCACAACGGCCGTGGCAGCGCGCCCGCGCCGGGACAGCCGCTGCAGGCGATGGTCATGAAGGTTTCCTCGGGCGCGCTCGATGCGAATGGCGTGCCGTTGCCGCATCCCCAGTTCGGGAGCACGCTGCAACCGCGTTCGCTCAATCCCGGCGTGCCGCCGGAACCGGCGCCGAGGATGACTTTCAGCGATGAATCCGGCAGCTACGGTGATGGCCAGGCTTTCGTGTTGCAGCGGCCGGTACACGCCTTTTCCGGCGGCGACGACCGCATCTTTGCGTCGGCGTTCCAGCTGCAGGACGTGCCGGGTGTCAGCCTCGCGTTCCGTTCGGCGCGCATGCCGCAGACCATCGCCGGCCTCGGCCTGCTCGAGGCGGTGGACGAGGAAACCCTGCTGCAGCGGCACGATCCCGATGATCTGGATGCCGACGGCATCTCCGGCCGTGTTGCCCTGGTGCCGGCGTCTGGCGGCCTGCCGCATGTCGGCCGCTTCGGTTGGAAGGCGGACAAGGCGAGTTTGCGCCAGTTCGCCGCGACCGCGCTGCGCAACGAGATTGGTGTGAAGACCTCGCTGCTGCCGCAGCTCGACTGCGCACCATCGCAGACCGCGTGCGCACAGCAGGCGCAGTCCGCCGCCACCCTGAGCGACAGCGACCTTGCCCTGATCACGACCTATGTGCAGATGACCGGTGCGCCCTCGCGACGGCCCGACACGGTGAATCTGCCGCAGGTGACGTCGGGTGAAACCGTGTTCCAGCAGCTCGGCTGCGGCGGCTGCCATGTCGCGAGCCTGCAGAGCGGCTATCGCCATCCGCTCGCGGAGCTGCGCGGCCAGCCCGTCCATGCGTACACGGATCTGCTGCTGCACGACATGGGTGAAGGCCTCGCCGATACGCTCAGCCCTTCCGCGGCGCTCAATCGCGAATGGCGCACGCCGCCGTTATGGGGGATCGGACTGCGGCAGGCGGTCAACGGTCATGGCCGGCTGCTGCATGACGGCCGCGCGCGCGACCTGCCCGAAGCGATCCTGTGGCATGGCGGCGAAGCGGCGGCGAGTCGCGAGGCGTTCCGCAATCTGCCCGTCAGCAGTCGTGCAGCGCTCGTGGCCTTCCTCGATTCGCTGTAGCGCGCTACGCGGCCGGAATTCTGCCTATTCCGGTGCCGCGGCCTCCGCGGCGGGCAGGTCGCGTGGCTTCAGGTGCGGCAGGCGTCTGCGGAATTCGCGCTGCAACAGCACGTAGCTGATTACCGCCTGCAGCGTGAGCGTCGCCACCGACAGCCACCACAGGTGGCGCAACTGGAAGCCGGGCTGACTCGACAGCCACACCGCCGGCACCACGAACGTGACCAGCCGGCTCGCGCTGCTGATGAAGGCCGGAATCGTATTGCCCAGCGCCTGGAACATGCCTGAGGCGCTGAAGATCAGTCCCGACGCGACGAAGTTCCACGAGATCACCGCGAGGAATTCGGCGGCCACCGCGACGACGTCCTGCTCGCTGGTGAACGGCATCACGAACACTTGCGGGTGCCATTGGCAGACCAGGGTCAGCGCGAACATCACGACCGCGCCGATCAGCGCCGCCGAGCGGAAGGTTTCGCGCACGCGCTCGCCATGGCCGGCGCCGACGTTTTGTCCTGCGACCGGCGCGGTCGCGAACGCGATCGCCATCGCGGGCAGGAAGATCGCCTGCATCACGCGCGAGCCGACGCCGAACCCCGCCTGCGCGGCGGCGCCGAAATCGCGGATCAGCCAGTAGATCACGCCGAGGTAGACGAACATCAGCGCGAATTCGCCGCCGGGCGGCAAGCCAATCGCGAGGATGCGCTTCCATACGCGTAGCTGCGGTGCGAAAAGCTTGGTATCGAAGTGCACATAGTTTTCCAGGCGCACGAAGTACCAGGTCATCATGACCACGCCGGCGGCGACGGCGATCGTGCTAGCGAGTCCGGCCCCGGCGACGCCGAGCGGCTTGCCCGTGATCCAGCCCGCGATGAGTATCGGCGCGAGCACGGCGTTGAGCACGACGCTGAGTATCTGCACGATCATGGTTGGCTTGGCGATGCCGGTGCCGCGCAGTGCCGAGCCCATGCCGATCAGGGCGAACTGCAGTGCCATGCCCGGCAGGAACCAGTGCAGATAGTCGACGCCGGCCGCGAGCGTGGCCGGGTCCGCTGCGAGCATGCCGATGTAGAGGTCGGCGACGCCGTAGCCGCCAACCAACGTCAGTACTGCGCAGATCAGTCCGAGCAGCAGGCTCTGGTTGAACACGAGGTTCGCGTCCGCGTGGTCCTTGCGCCCGACGGCCTGCGCAATCAGCGCCATCGTGCCGACACCGAGTACCTGGGTCACGGCCATGATGATGAATTGCACGTTGCTGGCCGTGACGACGCCGGCGATGGCCGCGTCGCCGAGACGCGCGACGAAGTAGAGATCGATGAGTACGTACAGCATCTGGAACAGCATGCCGATCGCAATCGGCGCGGCCATGCGCAGCAGGTGGCGCGGAATCGAGCCTTGCGTCAGGTCTTGCATCGGGCATTCCGTCAGCACAGAAGTGGTGGACGGTAGCGCGCGTCCGGCACGATTGCCAGGACTGGCGGGACGCGAGGAGAAAAGGCCCTGTCGGGCCTCTACGCGCGCTCCTGCGATTTCGCCTTCTCCCGCCGCGTTGTTCCACTCGTATTCTTTGCCACTTGTGCGCACTCTGCAGGGAGTTGGTGACGCGTGACCATCGCTGGGGTCTGGCGGCGGTGCAGGCTTCGTCGCAGGATCTGGAAATCATGCAACCTGCGCGCAGGCTGAGGCTGCTGGGTGTCGACCGGTGCGGTGGCGCCGCTACATGTCGAACTTCTTGAGTTCGAAGCCGGCGTGCTTGTAGGTCTTCCAGCGCTCGCGAGACCCGAGCCGCTGCGCTTCCTCGGCCGGCACGACCTCGAGCACGCGTTCGAACAGCCCCGGCGCACAGTCGTCGCGAAGGTTGATGACCAGCGCCCGGTCCGCCGTCTGCACGCCGGGCGCAGCGATCAGCACAGGCGTGATCTCATCGTCCTCGTCGCCAGCGATCTGGTGCGGGATGAATGCGTCCTCGTCGAACTCCCAGAGCTTGCCGTCGATTTCCTCGGCCTGGTCCAGCGAACGCGCGAGGATCAGCGTCGGCTGGCCGCTGGCGTAGGCGCGCTTGGCCAGCTCGCAGACCAGCAGCAGCGGGTCGGCGCGGAAGCGCGGCTTGTCGATCAGGTAGAAATCGGCGCGAGGCATTGGGGTCAGGAAAGAAGGAAGAGGAGTGAGGAAAGAAATGAGGGAAGAGGAGTGACAAATGAGTAGGAGTGAGGGTTGCGGGAAATGCTCGGGGGAGAGGGAGCGTCGAGACGAAGATCCAGCTCACGCAGCCGCTGCCTGCTTTTCACTCGTTTCTCGCTCCTCTGCCCTGTTTCCTCGTTAACCCGCTCGCTCAGCAGCGATCCAACAAGTACTGCACCAGCAGCGGCACCGGCCGTCCGGTCGCCAATCCCTTGCGCCCTTCGTCCCAGGCCGTGCCGGCGACGTCGAGGTGCGCCCAGCGCTGGCCTTCGGTGAAGCGCGCGAGGAAGCAGCCGGCGGTGATGGCACCGGCGTTCTTGCCGCCGATGTTCGCCACGTCGGCGAAACCCGAATCGAGCTGGTTCTGGTAGTCGTCCCACAGCGGCAGTCGCCAGGCGCGGTCGAGGCTTGCATTGCCGGCGGCCAGCAGCTGATCGGCAAGCTCATCGTCCTTGCTCATGAGGCCGGACGCGTGCTTGCCCAGCGCGATCACGCAGGCGCCGGTCAGAGTCGCCGCATCGATGATGACTTGCGGGCTGAATTTCTGTGCATAGGTCAGCGCGTCGCAGAGGATCAGGCGTCCTTCCGCATCGGTGTTGAGCACTTCGATGGTGAGTCCGGACATGCTGGTCAGCACGTCGCTGGGGCGGTAGGCGTTGCCGTCCGGCATGTTCTCGACCGCGGCCAGGATGCACACCAGGTTCAGCGGCAGCTTCAGCGTCGCCGCCGCGACGAAGGCGCCGAACATGCCGGCCGCGCCGCACATGTCGAACTTCATTTCTTCCATGCCGGGGCCTGGCTTGAGCGAAATGCCACCGGTATCGAAGGTGATGCCCTTGCCGACGAACACGTAGGGCTTGGCGTTGCCGCCGCCATTCCAGCGCAAGACCACGAGCTTGGGCGGGTTGGCCGAACCCTGCGCCACGCCGAGCAACGAGCCCATGCCGAGCTCCTGCATCTGTTCGCGTTCCAGCACTTCGCAGCTGACGCCCTCGGTTGCTTCGGCGAACTTCTGCGCCTGCGTGGCCACGTAAGCCGGATTGCAGATGTTCGGCGGCAGGTTGCCGAGTTCGCGCGCGTGGCGCACGCCGGCGGCAATCGCGGTGGCCTGGTCCAGTCCGGCCTGCGCCGAGGCGTCGGCGGCAAAGACGATCGTGCCGAAGCTGTCGCCGCGCGGCTTGTCCTTGGGCTTGAAGGTGGCGGTGTACTTGTACGCCGCATGGTCGGTCGCCAGCGCGGCGGTGCGCAGCTTCCACTGCAGGTCGCGGCCCGGCACGTCGATCTCGGCGAGGAACGATGTCGCGCGAGCGATCGGCAGTCCCTTGAGCACGCGGGCGGCGTCGGTCGATATGCGCTGGAAACGCGCGCCGTCGAGCTTCTTCTGCTCGCCCAGGCCAACGACGAGCACGCGCGTGGCAGCTATGCCGGACAGACCGAAGAGCACGTGACTGCTGCCGAGCTTGCCGCTGATATCACCGGAATCCACGAGGCGCTTGATGGCGCCGCCGCAGGCTTCGTCGATCAGCGCCGCGGCGCTGGTCAGCATCTTTTCTTCGTAGACGCCGACGACGGCACAGGGCGTGGCTTCGGTTTCGGGAGTGGCGCTGGCTAGGGAGAACTTGATCGTCATGAACGGGCACCGGACGAAAGTGGCCCGACCCGGGACGCGATGCCGCGCCGCAGGGCCTGGCCGGTTAGACTTTGGGGAATGTTCTTGTGCGCGACTGGCACAAGCCTCCGGATTATCGCACAAGCCCTTGGCAATGCTCAGAATCATCGATCGTTATCTGTTGCGCGAACTGGCTTTCGGCTGCTTCGCCAGCACTGTGGTGCTGTTGGTCGTCACACTGGGCGGCACCATCACCGACGTGCTGAGCAAGGTCGCGCGCGGCCGGCTGCCGGGCAATCTCGTGTTTGAAATCCTGGGCTTGCGTACGCTCGATGCGTTGACCGTGCTGGTACCGCTGGCCGTGTTCATCGGCGTGCTGCTGGCTTATGGCCGGCTCTGGCGCGACAACGAGATGGCCGTGCTGCAAGGCGCCGGCATGCCCTTGACCCACCTGTTGCGGCCGCTGGCGTGGTTCGCGGTGCCGGTCATCCTGCTCGTCGCGATGATTTCGTTCTGGCTCGCGCCCGCGGCAATTCGTCTGTCGCACGGCCTGGTCGAGGAAGCCAACCGTTCGCTGGTCGTGGCGGGCCTCGAAGCTGGACGTTTCGTGCAACTGCCGGGCCGTGGCGGAGTGATCTATGTCGGCGCCATGAACGACAAGGGCTCGCAGTTCGAGCGCATGTTCGTAGAAACCGAGCGGCCCGACGGCGAGGACACGCGCATCGACGTGATCACGGCCGAACGCGGCGAACTGCGTCGCGAAAGCGACGGCGAGGGACGCTTCCTCGCGCTCAAGGACGGCTTCCGCGTCGAGGGCCGCATTGGACACGATGATTTCCGCCTGCTGCGCTTCAAGGGCAACGACATCGCCCTGGCGCAGAGCGAGTCGGACGACACGCCCGAAGCACTCAAGCGCGCCGCGCCGCTGCCGGAACTGCTCGCGAGCAACGAACCGCTGCAGCGCGCGGAGGTGCACTGGCGCCTGGCCGCGCCGCTGTCGATCGTCATCCTCGTGGTGCTCGCCGTGCCGCTGTCACGCACGCGGCCGCGCGAGGCACGCTATGCCAGCCTGCTCGTCGCCTTGCTGTGCTACCTGATCTATCTGGGCTGGCTCGGTGTCGCGCGCTCGATGATCGAGCAGGGCAAGATTCCGCCTTTCGTCGGCCTGTGGTGGGTACACCTGCCCGCTGCGGCGGTGGCAGTTTGGCTGTTGCTGCGCAGTGATCGGCTGCCCCGTCCGGCCGCCGACGGGACGCATCCTGCGCACGAGCGCAAGCGCAAGAACAAGTCGCGGCGCGGAGAACGCGCATGAACTGGCGCATCAAGCAGGTCGACCGCCTCGTCGCCTACACCACCTTGTCCGCGGTGTTCGCGACCTGGCTGCTGCTGGTCGGCGTGGATGCGGCCCGTGCCTTCGTCAACGAAGCTGTCGACATCGGCAAAGGCAACTACGGCATCGGCTCGGTGCTGCTGCAGACCCTGCTGACCGTGCCGCGGCGCGCGTACGAATGGTTTGGCAATTCGGCACTGATCGGGTCGCTGCTGGGCATGGGCACGCTGGCCGGCAGTGGCGAGCTGACCGCACTGCGCGCCGCCGGATTGTCGAAGCTGCGTATCTGCATGTCGGCGGCGCTATCGCTCGCCGCGGTGACGTTCCTGGTGGCGGCCATGGGCGAGCTGGTCGCACCGGCGGCCGAGCAGCAGGCGCAGTCACTGGCGCTGCAGGCCAAGTCCAACAACATCGCGATCGGCCGGCGCAGCGGCGGCATCTGGGCCCGCGACGGGGACACCTTCATCAACGCCAAGCAGGGCACGACGCGGCAGGTCGAGGGACTGCGCGAGGTGCGGCTGGCCGATGTGCGCGTATTCGAGTTCACGCCGAAGGGGCAGCTGCTGTCCATCGCCATCGCCGAAACCGCGGTGCACAGCGCCGGTTCGTGGACAATGGAAAAAGTGCGCAAGACTGAATTCGCAGAGGCGCAAGCCAAGAGTTCGACCGAGGCTACGACGCATTGGAAGTCAGGCCTGGACCCGCGCATGCTGGCCCTGTCCATCGTGCAGCCGGCCTATCTGTCGGTCAGCGACCTACGCAAGAACATCCGCTATCTCAAGCGCAACCATCAGGATGCGTCCGGCTTCGAGATGGCGTACTGGGACCGGCTGTTCTGGCCGTTCAATGTGCTCGTGCTCGTGGTCTGCGCACTGCCGTTCGCGTTCGGCGCCTTGCGCAGCGGCGGCATGGGCAAGCGCATCTTCATTGGCATGGTGCTCGCGATCGCGTGGAACTTCCTGCAGCGTTCGCTGGTGAATGTGGGGGCGGTCTACGGATTGAATCTTGCCCTGTCGACCGTGCTGCCGGCGCTGCTGATGATGGCGGCGGCGTTCTGGTATTTCCGCCGCACGAGTTGAGCGCTGGCCCGATCAGGCAAGGCTCAGGCGTGCAGCGGCAATCAGGAAACAGACACCGGCCAGGCCGATCCCGACCAGCGGCGTGCGGAACCAGTAGCGCCAGCCTACGGCGAACCACGCCGCTGCATTCCCCAACGCGAGCCAGGCGAACGCGGGATTGGCGCGCAGAAAATCCATGTGGCGCAGCGCGAGCAGCAGCATGAATGCGGCAAACACCATCGCGCCAAGACTGTGGCTGGCGTTGAAACCGATCCAGGCCTGCCACATCGTCGTCCGGCGCGAGATCACCGGCGAGGTTGCCTGCATCGCCACGCGTGTGGCCGCATCGCGCGGGTCGAATTTGTTGCCGGCTAACGTATAGAGCAGATGGATGCTGCCGAGCACGCCGAAGATCAGCGCGCCGGCCACGAGCAGGATTTGTTCCAGCATGGCGATCCTTCAGCGTTTCGGCAGCCGAAGTATGCGCGTGCCGCTGGCCAGGTCGTGCCAGCCGCGTCGCTCGCGTTCGAACAGGCACCACAGGAAACCCAGGCACGCCAACGCGAGCGAAACCTGCGCGACAAAGAACCGCAGCACACAGGCGCCCCAGCCCGGCGAAGTGCCGTCGCGGGCGACGACGCGCAGCCGCCACGCACGCATGCCGATGGTCTGGCCGCCATAGCGCCACGACAGCACGTAGTAGCCCGCGGTCACCGCCAGCAGCAATAAGCGATACCACCAGACGTGGTAGTCGAGCGTGCCCCGCGTCACCGCGATGGCGGCGGCACCGGTTGCCATCCAAAGTGCGAGCAGCGGAAACAGGTCATAGAGCGCGGCGGCGAGGCGCCAGCCCAGGTGGGCCGGCTGGGGCGTTGCGTCGGTCATGCGTGGATCCGGTGTAGGAAAGTCAGGGCTTCGAAAAATCGGCGCGCAAGCATGAGGCCATTCACCGGGGGCTGTCATCCGCCCGTCGAGTTTCGGCTAACCTGCGAACCTCCACGCCGACGTGCCGCATGACCGCGATCGAAACCCCGCCACTGAACGACGCCGACCGCGCGGCGATCGATCGCTTCATCGAGCAGGCCTGGTCCGAGTACGGCCTGGCCGAGAACACGCTGGCGAGCTACCGCAGCGACCTGACCGGCTTCGCGCGCTGGCTTGGCGGGCACGGCAACTCGCTGGCCAGCGCCTCGCGCGAATTGCTGTATCGCTATCTCGCCGTACGCGCCGCGGCGAAATACACCGCGCGCTCCAACGCCAGGCTTCTGTCCACATTGCGGCGTTATTACAAGCTCATGCGGCGCATCGGTGCGGTGGAGCAGGATCCGACCCTGCTGCTCGACGCGCCCAAGCTGCCGCGCTCCCTGCCCAAGGCATTGAGCGAGAGCGAAGTGGTAGGACTGATCCGCGCCCCCGACGTGACCGCGCCGCGGGGTTTGCGCGACCGCGCGATGCTGGAGTTGCTGTATGCGACCGGCCTGCGCGTCAGCGAGCTGGTCAGCCTGCGCGCCGACCAGATCAATCTGCGCCAGGGCGTGCTGCGCGTGACCGGCAAAGGCGGCAAGGACCGCCTCGTACCGCTCGGCGAGGAAGCCCAGGACTGGCTGGAACGCTACGTCGCCCAGGCGCGGCCGGCGCTCATGCGCGGCCGCATCACCGACGCCATCTTCGTCACCGCGCGCGCGGCCGGCATGACCCGGCAGATGTTCTGGGTCATGGTGAAAAAGCACGGCCAGTCCGCCGGCATCGCAAGCCAGCGCATCTCGCCACACGTATTGCGTCATTCCTTCGCGACCCACCTGCTCAACCACGGCGCCGACCTGCGCGCGCTGCAACTGCTGCTGGGCCACAGCTCGCTGTCGACCACGCAGATCTATACCCACGTCGCGCGCGAAGGACTCAAGCGGCTGCACGCCCAGCATCATCCGCGCGGCTGAGCCCGCGCACGATCGGACCCAGCGCCGCCCGAACTCCATTGCCCTGCTGCAGAGCCGCGCCTACAATCCGCCCCCTGCGCCGACTTAGCTCAGTTGGTAGAGCAACTGATTTGTAATCAGTAGGTCGTCGGTTCGATTCCGACAGTCGGCATAAGTAAGTCAACAAGTTGCGCGCAGCCAGCAGGGCGGGGCGTAACAGCAGGCGTAACTCATTTGCCGGCCGGGTCGACCCGCGGCATGCTCAGATCGTAGATATCGAGCATGGCCTCGGCCCGATGCCCGAGCGCCGGTTACCTCGGTTCACATGCCCGCCTGTCGCAGGATTCGGATTCTTCGCTCCGTATCTTCAACAGCTCCCGCTGCTACGAAATCCTGAATAGACGCCACAGCCACCGCAGCCTTTGTTGTCAACATTGCTTGACAAGCAGCGCTCTAGATCGGTAGCTTCCAAACTACGCCAATGGCGTACAAGGAGTGTACGATGGTCTTCATCGAATCGACGATTTTCACCGCAGATGTGAGGTCGATTCTTTCCGAAGACGACTACCGTGAACTCCAGATCTACCTCTCCGACAACCCCGATGCCGGAGATGTCATCAAAGACTCTGGCGGACTCCGCAAGATCCGGTGGAAAGCGAAGGGCAAGGGCAAGAGCGGTGGCGCCCGAGTCATCTACTACTACCTGGTCGACGCCAGCCAAATTCGCATGCTCCTGATCTACACCAAGGGCGTGCGCGAAGACATCACAGCCGCGGAGAAGAAGATTCTCCGGCAGCTGAACTCCTCGTGGGGATAGACCCCCGCGCCAAAACTCAGGGCTCTGCCCCGCCAATAGGTCCTAACTGGATTAACCCAAATGGACAAAAAGCTCTTCTCCAAGCTCGTCGAGAGCATGACCCAGATGAACGAGATCGCCCGGGGTGAGCGCGCTCCTTCCCGTGAGTTCGTCGTTGACGCACTGGGCGTGCGCGAAATCCGCAAGTCCACCGGACTCACCCAGTCCGAGTTCGCCGCCATCGTTGATGTCCAACTATCCACGCTTCGCAACTGGGAGCAGGGCCGCCGCGCTCCGACTGGCCCAGCAAGAGCACTGTTCAGAGCGCTGCGGGCTGACCCGAAGAACGTCCTGCGCGCCCTTGAAACCGCTCGCGAGGCGGACTCCCGAGCAGCCTAAAGATCCGAAGGCCCGCCCCATGCGCGGGCCTTCGATCAATCAGCATCCATGCGCCGGACTTACATGCGCTGGCAGCGCCGCGATCAGGCCACGTCGGCCGGCGTTGAGTATGCGCAAGACAAAGTTGTCGCCGTCGGCTAGCCACTCGTGCTCATCGCTGAACCAGCTGCCGGCTATCTACTTTTCTGGCACCGACCCGTTTTGCATCCAGCGACGCAGCGTCGCCTCGGTCGGCCGACTTCCTTCGGCGAAATATTTCTCGGTCCATGCCTTGGTCGTCATCAGGCGCATGTGTTTTCGAGGTCCCGGGAGGCGCCGGAATGATAGGCTTCCGATCAGAGCGGACGCCAATCCGCGCCCCGCCAGTGAGCTTGCTACGCAGGGCCGTGCGGCTGTGGGTAACTCACCCAAGCCACCCCGCTACATCCCGCATAGATACGCCATTTCCCGCTATCAATTAGATGCCGACAGTCGCATACCTCGCAGATCCGGCGGCATCCGCCAACGTCCAGAAACCCGCATCAGACCTCACGATTGGATCGCTTGAGCATCCGCCGGCGTCCACTGTCGTGCGGGGGTAACCGCATTCGCGTGGGGGTAACTCTGGGGGCGACCTGGGTGCTATTTCAGGGGGCTACGCCGAATGCAGCTGACCTATCGAGATCCGGAAAATGCTGCCGTGCGGGACCCAGGTCAATTTGTTCGACGGGGACTATCCCTGCGGGCGATACGAACGGCTCGCGCCGCTATTCCGGATATCTTGGAGGCGATGGCTTGCACGAAAACTCCATTCTTGGAGATACGAATGCCCAGCCGAGGCTGGGCATTCGCGACGGTGCGGTGCGCCAATCTCAGTTCACGTCAAACGACTGCAGACTGACCGGTACGCTGGCGTTGCCGCGTAGCACGAGCGCAGCGCGGGCGTCGGTTATGCCGGTAAAGGTTCGCAGGTCGCCAGGCACGAAATTGAAGTCGGTGCGGCCTGAAGCATTGCGGTAGAAGCCATTGCCTCCACCGACGGCGCTGCTGCCGACGGCCTGTGCGCCGTTGATCGCAAGTGGAGTGGTCAGATTGGGATCGTCGGCGAGTCCAGCGCCGGTGTCGCCCTGGAAATTAACCGCAAAGCCCTTGCCGGTGAGGCTGTTCAGGCGCAGGGGCGCTGGCAGCGTGATCGTCAGCGTGGTGACCGTGTTCGCTGTCGTCGTAATCGGGCCGGTATCGGCCGTGATGAGGACGCCGGCCGGCGCCGAATAGATCGGCGTTGCCGCCGCTGCGTACGTATCCCACAACTGGATACGTGCGCGAACATTGGTGAAGGTTACGGCAGCCGTCGCGGCCATGAAAACATCGATGCTGGTGATGTCGACCTGCGGGCCTGCGCCAGTGATGTTCGCCGCGCCGCCGATATACGCGCGCGGCACGCCGGTAGTAGTGGTGAACTGAGCACCGGTCGAATCGTAGACGACCGGATCGGTGCCACCCGGCGCGCCGATCTGTATGCGTTGACCCATCGCTAGCGGCCCGGCTGGAGTCTCGGACTGGGCGCTGCTGGCAGCGACGCTCAAGAGCGCGGCCAGAATTGTCATGCGGAATTTCATTGGAGGCAGTCCCTGTTTGTTGGAGTGGCTGGAAGTCGCGTTCAACTTTATACGGTGGCGGACGTCTGCCGAAAGTGCCGTGAGTACCAACCAAATGCAACAGCCATGCGCGGCGCGATTTCCTGTCTTGCACAGATCTTTGGCTCCGAGGCCGCATTCACCTGCGGTGCACTCGAAAACACGCTTTTAACTGGCTGGCACATGGCGCTCGTGTACGTACTTCTTGCTTGCCGATGTCTGGCAGACGCTGCTGTATCAGTGAGGCAAGCAGCTGTCTGAGGCTCTTGACGCCAGCACGGCGCGGAGCGGACAGCTCCCCGGCGTCAATCGGCCGCACAATGACAAGCAGCGGCGCCGGGGTAAGCGGCTGGAAGTAATTTTGGAGGAGGACGCGCGCAGACCATGCCGCCCCATCCCGCATGGTTTCGTTCGCAACGCCCCGACAAAATAGGGAAGCTGACAGTCACTTCGCAGCTCCGGCGGTATGCGCCGGCGTGCCGAAATTAAGAGATCCGCATCGTCACGCGGCAGGTGCCTCAGCTGCCTCGCAGGGTCGACCGAGATTGCGCGGGGGATCGTTATCACGTCGATCTCACGGCCCTGCGCTCTGAGCGTCAGGTGTCTTTGGTCACCGACAGCGTTGGATCCGCGCAATACGCATCGTTTCGGGAAAGCCGCATTTCGTTTTGCAATGCCGGGCGACGTGATAGTGGGCGTCTGAGGCGGTTCAACTCTGGCACAACGTTTGCCGATCCGTATGTGGCGCGAACCTCGCGTCCATGACACGGACCGTTCACATGTCGAACCCGATCACGCAGGCCATCGCGGGTCTGCAGCAAGAAGGCCTGGCGCACGACAGTAGCGCCGCAACCGTCGAGACGGTGCCCATTCTCAGCGCGGGGCACACGAAGGGCTCGCAACGCCTGTGGTCACGAACGAGCTTTTCTGTCGCAACTGCGGGCAGGGCTTTCGGTCAACACAATCCCACGGCCCGCGTCCACAGTGATGTTTCTACGCAATTTTGACAGTGTTGCGTGGGCAGCCTTTGAGTGCTCGGCATGTTGCATCAGTAGCGGGCCCGACAGATAGTCATTGTCACGCCGTGAGTGAGACGAGCTACTGCTCAAGCCACAGCAGCGACAGCACGAAACCGTAGCGAACGCAGCGGGCGTCCGACAGCGGGCTTGACTTGGCCGCAGGCCTGAGGGAGTTTGGCGCTGGTCCCTGGGAGAGAGGGACTGTCCAGAAACATTCGATTATCACGGCGACCACGGCACGTCATCGCCGGCGCTGCCCCTGCATTGACGTTTCGCGGAGATCTGCCATGAATCCGAAAACCCTGGCCCTGGCGTGGGCGATTGCCCTGGTTCCATCTGCTGCTGCCGTTGCACAAGATTCCATCGATACCTACAAGTCGCGCTACCCGACCGCCGCGCCGACCGAACGCGCTGCGCTGGATCAGGCGCTCGCTGCGGACTACGCCGCCACCAGCGCCACCTGGACTGTGCCGAATGGTCCCGTCGAAGGCGATTTGTGCTCGCCGGCCAGCCCGACGCCGGTGAACCCGTTCACCATTTCCTCGACCACGGTCGGCCGGACGAACAACTACGATATCGCGACCACGTGCGGCGTGACGCAGACGCTGTTTGCTGGCACGGGCGCATCGCTCGACGTGGCTTACGGTGTGGTGACCGATCAGGATTGCAGTGTCACCGTCAGCGCCGATCCGACCGGCACCAACTGGGACCTCGCTCTTTTTGTGTTGCAGGCGCCCGGCGCAGCATGTACGCAACTGCCGGCGCTTGCGGACCCGCAGTGCATCACGATGGACGACGACGGCGCTTCCAACACGACCGAGAGCGTCACGTTCAACGCTACTGCCAATACGCAGTACTTCGTCATCATCGACGGTTTCAATGCCGCGACCGGAACCTTCGACCTGACCGTCACCGGTACGGGCTGCAATCTGGTGCCTGTGGGTCTGCAGCGTTTCTCCGTCGACTGATACCGCATCATCGCGATTGCCGGGCGTAGGATGCCGTAACGCCATCCGTCGTCCGTGCGCGTCTGAAGCAATGTGCTGCTGCCGATCATTGTTTTAAGCAGCCAAATTCACTCGCTCATCGCAATGCCAGGCAGAGCCCGCTCTCGCCTTACGACTATTGAATTGACAAAGCCCGAGTGAATTGACAAAGCCCGAGGGATTTCCCGGATGCGCTCGCGTGCGAATGCCGGCACTCTTCCGCGGCTGGTGAGGATGCGGGCATGCGGCGGGAAAATGGAGATCCGCAACGCCGATGGGACGAACAAGTCCCGCGACCGATCCGGCGGCTCCGGGGCACTTCGGTGCCCCGGAGCTTTTGATAGTTCTACAGTCGCGCTCGGCGCAAGTGACCGATGGTCATGGATGGCAGCGCCGGGTTACGGCGTTTCGAAACCATTCGCAAAGATCGCATCCGCACCCGTGCAGCCGACCAGCGTTACGGTGCTCGCGAATTTGTTCTGGAACAATGTATGGCGTACCGCTTCTTCGGGTCGGCTTGCATGGCGGCGTCGAGCAGCGCTCGGCGTGCGGTGAACTGCGGGCCGAATTAGTCCCAGGTCAGATCCGGCCTGATCGTGCGGTGGTGCGCCATGAAGCGCTGGCGCAGCTTGGCGACCGGGAGGACGCGACTCAGTACGGGCTTGTTCGTCGCGGTGAAGTTCAGCGTCGGCGACCCGTTGGCCCGGGTGAAGGTTTCGTTCGCATCGCGCTGCATCGGGTGCATGCGGCCGTCCGCCGGGTCGAGGTAGGTCATGAAGTCGCAGCCCGTGTTGACGTAGTTGTTGTCGTCGGTGAGGAAGTTTTCCAGCATGACCGACCCGATCGATGGATCGATCGCGAATCGCGTGTCGATGTTCTGCAGGTCGTCAGCGGCTCGTTGCTCAGCGAGTTGACCACCGCGATCAGTGCGCCCAGGGGTCGGCGAGGCCGCCGTCGGCCTGGACCTCGGCTCATCCTGCACGACCCTCCGCCGCAATGCGGCGTATTGCCCAGCCCCCGATTGTGTTCATGCGCGTTTGCGGCGAACTCGGCCGATGGCACGCGGCTTGCCGTATTCAAGGGCGCATCCGCGCAGTTCAAGCGAAAGGAGAGACTCGATGGCGAACAACCCCACCAATCGCAACCCGAACACGAACGTGCAGAGCCCGAAGGACGAAAAGCAGAGCGCCACGCAGGGCCAGCAGCACCAGGCCCAGTACGAAACGGAGCGCAAGAATGCGCGCCAGAGCGAGGGCAACGACGTCGACAACGACAACAACCGCGTCAATCAGCGCAATCGCGTGTCGGACCACGACGCGGACAAACCGCGGAGCAACAAGAACGGTTGATCGCGCACCGCGGTTGACCGTGCCTTCGCAGCCTCGCCGGAACCGGCGGGGCTGCCGTTGCTAGGGGGGAGCGACCGGACACCCTGCGAGGACTTTTTAGCCGGCCTGAACCTGACCTCGGTTTGGAGGTCGCCGAAGATGGCGCTGGATTCCAGATGGTCCCAGTCCAGGCCGCAGGAGGCGATGTCAGCCGCGACGACGAGCATGCGTCGGTAGCGTCCTGCCGCGATCAGCGCAGAGGGCGTGTCGAGGGCGACCAGAAATCCGAGACAGCTCGCGCCGACGTCGAATGCCGGGATGCCGCGCTCACTCAGGCCCGGCTCGCAATAGATCAGCGCGGCATTGCAGGGCATGGCCTGATCCATCGTCGCGCTGGCGGCGACGATGGCGTCGACGTGCGACAGGTCGAGTCCCCCATGCGCCAGTGCCGCGCGCGCGGCGTCTGCACCGAGTTCGGCCGCGCTGCGTCGCGTTTCCACGCGGCGCGTGCGTACGCCGCTGCGCTTTTCCACGCTGCCGGCGGGCAGGCCCAGGCGGGCGTCGATGGCGCTGCTGGGCAGCGCATCGATCGCGGTCGCCACGCCGCTGCCGAGCACGCGCAGCGGCCGGCAGGACGCGGCCGACGGCCGCGCGACAGCGGCGCGCAACGGGAGTGCAGGCGTCATGAAGCTCATGCGGATAACTCAATGGGCCAGGCAACCGCTGAACAACGCAGAACAAGCAGTTGCTCTTGGAGCCCCCTTGAATCTAGGGGGGTGAAGAGTGATCGCTCAGAACCACAGGTTCTGATCACTCTGAACGCCCAACGGGCCGGGCGGACAA
>NZ_JAVTWC010000110.1:0-33885 GCF_032229445.1 Tahibacter sp. | reverse complement strand
TCGCGCCTTGGCGGACGGCGAATTCAACCACACCAGCGCACTCGTCCTGCTCGACCGCGAAGGTCGCCGGATAGCCAGCAGCGAGGCACTGGGGGCGACACCGGATCCAAAATTCATGGCTGCCGTGCGGAATGCGCTGGAGATATCCACAAAGTAGCGTTGAAAGTGCGCTCGCTGCAGCGGAACAGGGCGGGCCGTCTTCCGCGGCTCTAGGCGGCTTGATTTTGGGTCGGATTAGGCAGCTACCGCCCGTAGCAGAGTCAATCCCGAGAGACATTCAGGACCATGGCATGAAAGTAGTGATAGCCGTCGACGGCAGCGAACACAGCAACCGCGCCGTGGACTATGTGGCCTTGCACTGGTTGCCCGCAGACCCCTCGCCACGAATCGTGCTGTGTTACGCCGATCCCGAGCCAGTGCCGCTAGCACCGGCGCACGGCGGTGATGAAGATGATGCCGAATTGGCCAGTTACCACGCGGGTAATGCCGACATCGCCTTGCGCTACGGAAATGCTGTGTTCGCGAGCGTCGGCCTGGAGACGGTGGAACATCGACTGGTCGGACCGCCCGTCGCTGGGATCCTAAGCCTCGCCAGACAAAGCGGTGCTGATGTCATCGTACTCGGCGCGCACGGCAGCGCCTCGCACAGTCCCCGCTCCCTGGGCACCGTGGTAGAAAATGTGCTGGCTGAAAGCACAGTGCCGGTGCTGGTTGTGCCCTGACTACGCGGCGTAGAAAAGCGTAGTCCACGAAGATCGAATTCAGTCAGGAAGATTCGGAACCCCCAAAATTGCGCGCCCGCGCCTCTGTGGCGAGGAAAGCGAGGATTGCCCCCCGTTCTGGCGCATGAGCAGCGACGATGCGTTGGAACGCTCATTGGGGTGAGATCGCCCTTGAACTTCCCCCTTCGTAGACCGTACCGGCAGCGCGCAGCGCGAAACGAATCAATGATTGGCTGATCTTGCTCCGGGCGTCCTGTTTCGCCCGGGCCTAGTGCGCGCGACGAAGGCCAGGACGGCCTGATCGGAGTTCTCTGCACTCGCAACGATCCGTCTGTTCCGTCGCCTGTCCTGGGTTCTTGACCTACATCAGCGCGCTGCAATGCTGAAGATGGTGCACTGGTTGCATGAACTCTTCCCTCCAGCGGCCCGGCGAAACCGTACTTGAGCTGGACCTGAGAGCGCTGCCGCCGCCACAGCCGCTGGTACAAGCGCTCGCGGCGGTGGACAGGATGGCGCCCGGCACGGTTCTGCGAATACTCACGCCGCTCCTGCCCTTGCCGCTGCTGGAAGCCTTGACAGCGCGCGGGCTGACGCACCGGATCGTGCCGCAGAAAGGTCATGGTGCCTGTGTGATGGTCGAACGGACAGATCATGGCGCGACTGGCGATTGAGGACGCGCCGGCGCCCTCGACACCGCGTCGTTTCCTGCTCGCGGCACCTTACTGGGGTATGGCTGCCGGCGCGCTACTTCTGACCGATGCGGCCGCGCTGCTGCACACGCGCTGGCATCCGGCAACGCTGGCGGCCACTCACGCCTTTACGCTGGGCGTTATGGGCAACCTGCTCGTGGGCAGCCTGCTGCAGTTTCTTCCAGCGGCGGCCGGCGTGCGCCTACGCGGTGCCGCCTGCGGGGGCCTGCTCTGCCTACTGTTCAACTGCGGCATACTGCTTTTGACCAGCGGACTGTATCTGCTGAAGCCTCTGTTGCTGACTGCGGCGGCGGCGGCGCTCGCACTGGCCTTTTCGCTGCTGGCCGTCATGACCGGCCCGGGGCTGCTCACGGCCTGCGGACAGGGCCTGCTGCGCGCAGGGCTCAGCGCCGCCCTGCTGGCGGCGCTGGTCACTGCGGCCGGCGGCGTCCTGCTCGCCCTCGCCCTTAGCAACTGGCTGGCTGCGCCGTGGTCAGTTCCCGTGCTGACCGATGTCCACGCCGCCTGGGGCATCGCCGGGTGGGTGCTGCTGACCCTGGGCAGCGTTTCTCGCGTGGTCATGCCCATGTTCCTGGGCACGGCCGTCACGCCGCCCAGACTGCAAATGGCCTGGACCGCGGCAACTGTGTTGCTGCTCGTAGCCGCTTCGATCCTGCTGCTCGCCGGTGGATCCGCCATGCCCCTGCGCCTGAGCGTCGCCGGCGCGGCGCTCGCATTCGCCAGCGCCGCGTTACAGCAACAGCTACGCACCGCACCTGCGCGCAACGCGCCGCTACGCGCTTGGTGGCGAAGCGGGCTGCTCGCGCTTACCGCATTTGCGCTTGTCTTGCCGTGGCAACTGCGCGGCGATCTGCTAGCCGGCGTACTCGGGATCGCCGTCGCTTTGCCCTTGCTGACGGTGGGCATGCAGCTGGAAATCGTCGCCTTCCTCGGCTGGCTTGATCTGCACCGGCGCTACGGCCACGGCACGCGCTTGCCCAGCGTGCACCGGCTGTTGCCGGACGCTGACAAATGGCGCGTGCTTTGCGGCTTTCTTGCCGCGGTGCCACTGCAACTGGCGGCCGTACTAAAGCCTTCGACCGGGCTCGCGCGTGCGGCCGGGCTGGCGCTGCTAATTGCCTACACGCTGCTGTGGCATGCGCTGGGCGGCGTACGCCGGCGCAGCGCGCGCTTCGTGGCCCAGAAGGCATGAAAGTGCGCCAATCCGCACCACTTCCGCTGGCCATGCTGCGTGCGCTGGTCGATGCGCTCGATGACGGCCTCATTACGCTGCTGGCCGCACGTCGCATGCTGGTTGGGGCGATAGCGGTGGTAAAGGCAGAGGCGCATATCGCCACGTGCGATCCCGCGCGCGAGTGCTACGTGCACAACCGCGCGCTGCGGCTGGCGCGTCGCCTGGGTGTGCCGGCGACGACGGCGCGCGCCGTGATCGAAGCCGCTATCGCCGATGCGCGAGGGCAACAGAACCCGCCGCTCGCTGCTGGCCCCGAGAGGCCGGCATCGCAGCCGTGCTGCGACCGATGAACGCGAGCGCCCCCACCTGCCGTAGCACGTGACTCCGCATTCTCCCCAATTGCGACTTGTCGCCGATCGCGTTGACTCAGATCAGCGCGGCAAAGCGGGCGTGTCGCGCAGACTTGCTCCTTATCCCTCAACAGGCTGGCCATGACGCGTCCCTCCTCGCTGGACTTCCAGCAGATTCTGGCCTGCGCCCGCGGCGAGCTGTTCGGCATCGGCAATGCACGCCTACCTGCGCCGCCCATGCTGATGTTCGATCGCATAACCGCCATCGACGATCACGGCGGCAACTACGGCAAGGGGCTGTTGCGCGCTGAACTCGACATACGTCCCGACCACTGGTTCTTCAATTGCCATTTTGATACCGACCCGGTCATGCCCGGCTGCCTGGGTCTGGATGCGATGTGGCAGCTCGCTGGCTTCTTCCTGCCCTGGCTGGGCGAGCCCGGCCGCGGCCGTGCGCTGGGCGTGGGCGAGGTGAAGTTCGCCGGCCAAGTGCTGCCCAGCGCACGCTTGGTGCACTACGAGATTCATATCAGCCGGGTGATCCGAAGCCGACTCAAGATGGTTGTGGCCGACGGCAATACCTTCGTTGACGGACGACCGATCTACTCCTCACGGAACCTGCGCGTAGGCCTGTTCCAGACCACGGAGGGTTTCTGACATGCGACGCGTCGTCGTAACCGGGATGGGCGTGGTTTCCTGCCTGGGCAATGTGGCCGACGCCGTTTCGCATGCGCTGCGCGACGGCGTCAGCGGCATCTGCGCCATGCCCGAATACGCCGCACAGGGCCTGCGCAGCTGCATCGCCGGCCTGCCTCGTGTCGACCTTGCCGCAGCCGTGGACCGTCGCCTGCGACGCTTCATGGGCGATGCGGCCGCTTACAGCTATGTCGCCCTGCGTGATGCAATCGCCGATGCGGGCCTGGGGGCGGACTGCGTCAGCCATCCGCGCACCGGTGTGATTGCCGGCTCCGGCGGCGGCTCGGCCCAGTGGCAGATCGAGACCGGCGACCTACTGCGCAAGAAAGGCGTGCGCCGGGTCGGTCCGTACATGGTGCCGCGAACGATGTGTTCCACCGTATCGGCCGCACTGGCCACGGCGTTCGGGGTGCTCGGTGTCAGCTATTCCATCGCCGCCGCCTGCGCGACCTCGGCGCATTGCATAGGCGCCGCGGCGGACCTGATCCGGCGCGGGACGCAGGACGTGATGTTCGTCGGCGGCGGCGAGGAACTGCACTGGGGCATGGCTGCGCAGTTCGATGCGATGGGGGCGCTGTCCAGTGCCTACAACGCTGCGCCGGCACGGGCCTCGCGCCCCTACGATAGCGGCCGCGACGGCTTCGTCATTGCCGGCGGCGCTGGCATGCTGGTGCTGGAGGACTACGCTCACGCCGCCGCGCGTGGTGCGCGCATCCATGCTGAGCTGGTCGGCTATGGCGTTACTTCCGATGGTGCAGACATGGTTGCGCCGAACGGGCTGGGCGCCGTGCGCTGTATGCAGATGGCGCTGGCCGGCGTGCGCAAGCCAGTCGACTATCTCAATACACACGGCACGGCGACGCCGCTGGGCGACCTCATCGAGCTGCAGGCCGTGCGCGAAGTCTTCGGCGCGGCCGTGCCGCCGCTGTCCTCGACCAAGTCGCTGAGTGGGCATTCGCTCGGCGCGGCCAGCGTGCACGAGGCCATCTACAGCCTGCTGATGTTGCGCGACGGATTCATCGCCGGCTCGGCCAATATCGATAGCCTGGATCCGCAGGCCGCGGCCTTTCCGATCGTGCGTGCGAGCCGCCCGGCGATGCTGAACACGGTCATGTCCAACAGCTTCGGATTCGGCGGCACCAACGCGACGCTGGTGTTCACGCGTGCCTGAGCGGCCGATTTCTACCGCAGCTGACTTCGATCAAGGCGCCAGCGCCGGTAGTGGCCGAAGCTGCCGGCAGATCCCCGACCACGCAGAAGGATAGTTCTCATATGACTACGACCGCGACTCCCGCGCTGGCCGAACAGGCGCAGCGCGCTTTGACGGCGCATGACCGCAATGCCGAAGTGACGCTGGATGCCGACGGAGGCTTCGTCGTGCGCACCGAGCTGACCGAGGCCGAGGTGCGGCGCCTGCTCCAGGCCGCTGCACTGCCAGTGGCGGTGCGCACAGTGCCCGCACGCAGCGATTGCTGCGGCGGCTGTGGCGGCGCCTGAACCCGCCCGCTTTGCGCGGTGCCGGGTGCCGGGTGACGGCCTGTCGCGGCTGGCGACAGAAAGCAGGTCATGCCCGGCGCCGCGCTTTTTTGTGATTCCCTGCGAAGGCTTTCCATGCCCATGAAAAACCGTAGCCGCCTACTCGCTTTTCTCGTCCTGTCCGGCATCACGGCTCATGCCGCAGCCGCTGCAGCGGAGCCGTCGTCCGAGGACCACACGGCCCATGCGGCCCACGGGACGCCAGCAACGCAGGACTCGCACGCAGCGCCTGCGGCGCCTGATGCCGCCGCGCCGACTAACCCTCCGGCGAAGCGCTGGGCCAGCGACGCGGCCTTGCGCGAAGGCATGGGACGGGTGCAAGCCGCGCTCAAGGAACTGCGTCATCACGAGCTGGGCCATATGCCGCTGGCGGCGGTGCGGGAGCAGGCAGCGCAGATCGAAGCGGCAATCCGCTTCCTGTTCGCCAACTGCAGGCTCGCGCCGGACGCGGATGCTGCCCTGCATTCGATCCTGCTGCCGCTGCTGCAGTCCGCCAAGCACCTGCAAAGCGAGCCCGCGGACCGCGCCACGGTCGCGGCGCTGCGTGCAGCCGTGGCGCCATATCCGCGCCAGTTCGACGATCCGGGCTGGCCAGCGACACCGGATTCCGCTGCGGCGCAATGAGTAGCACGGCGGAGAACAGCTACGTCCAGGCCTGGCAGTGCATAGGCTGCGGCCGCATCGAGGCGCCGCAGCCCTGCATCGGCGTCTGCCGTGACCGCAAAGTGCTGCTGGTCGGCAAGGAAGACCACGAGGCAGCGCTAGCCGAAATCCAGCGGCTGCGCACGGCACTGACCTGCGCCTCGGCCATGCTGCGGCGCTTCGGTATGGCCACGCCGCATGTGGGACAGTGGGAAAATTCCTATCGCGCGTTGCAATTGCAGGTGCGTGAGGTGCTGGCTGTGCTCAGCGCTGGCGCCACCTGAGCGGACGTGCATGCACCGCCGCCTGTGCCACTGGGTGTTCGCTGCCAACCTAAATCGAATTGCGTCTATGCAACGCTGCCGTTGCGGCAGCGTGATCGCGACCCATCAGCATGAAAACGCAGCGGCCTGTGCTCAGCCCGCCGGCGTCCGCAGGTCGTGCATCAGCTTCTGCCATATCGCATCGACGCGGCTCTCCACCCCGACATCGGGCATGATCGGTCGACCCCAGCTGCGCGTGGTTTCCTGCGGCCATTTGTTGGTCGCGTCCAGACCGAGCTTGGAGCCCAGCCCCGCCGTCGGGCTGGCGAAGTCGAGATAGTCGATCGGCGTGTTTTCCACCAGAAAGGTATCGCGCGCCGGATCGACCCGCGTCGCCACCGCCCAGATCACGGCTGTGCCGTCGCGCACGTCGATATCGTCGTCGACGATGATGACAAACTTGGTATATGTGAACTGGCGCAGCCAGGACCACACGCCCATCATGATCCGGCGCGCATGGCCGGCGTACTGCTTGCGGATGGACACTAGGGCGACGCGATACGAGCAGGCTTCCGGCGGCAAGTAGAAATCGACGATCTCGGGAAACGCTTTCTGCAGCAGCGGCACGAACATGTCGTTGAGCGCAAGGGCCAGTACCGAAGGTTCGTCGTGCGGTGCGCGGCCCATATAGCTGCCGTGGTAGATCGCGCCGCGGCGCAAATGCATGCGTGCGATCGTCAGGACCGGAAAATGATCCTGCGCGTTGTAGTAGCCGGTGTGGTCGCCGAATGGGCCTTCCAGTGCGGTCTCGTCTGGATGGATGAAGCCTTCAAGCAGGATCTCCGCGCCAGCCGGCGCATCCAGTCCGGTCAACGCACTGTGCCACAGTCGCGTGCGGCCGCCGCGCAGCAGACCCGCGAATTCATATTCCGAGAGAGAGTCCGGCACCGGCGCGACGGCCGCGAGCAAGGTGGCCGGATCGGCGCCGATGGCGACCAGCAGCGGGAACGGACGCCCGGGATGCGCGTTGCGCCAATCGGCATAGTCCAGCGCGCCGCCGCGGTGCGGCAGCCAGCGCATGATCACGCGATTACGCCCCAGCACCTGCTGACGGTAGATCGCGACGTTTTGGCGCGGCTGGCGCGTGCCGCGCGTGATCACCAAGCCGAAGGTGATCAGCCGGCCGGCATCGCCAGACCAGCAATGCTGTATCGGCAGCCGCGCCAGGTCGACCGCGTCGCCGCTCAGGGTTTCGTCGAGAAAGGCCGCTTCGCGCACGCGCCGCGGCGCGACATGGGCGAGTTGGGCCAGCTCGGGCCACTGCGCCAGGGCAGCGCGCAGGCTGCCCGGCCAGCGCGGCTCACGTATTGCCGCGAGTAACTGGCCGAGTTCGCGCAGCGAAGCCAGTGGCCGGCCAGCAAGCGCCAGTTCTATGCGCCGACGATGGCCGAACAGATTGCCCAGCAGCGGCTGCGCCGACGTTCCTGCCTTTTCCATTAGCAGAGCCGGGCCGCCCGCGCGCAGGGCGCGCAGGCACAGCGCGGTGGATTCCAGGTGCGGATCCACCGTTTCGGTGACGCGCAACAATTGCCGCTCGCGCTCCAGCTGCGCAAGAAAGCCGCGCAGTTCCTCGAAGATCATGGGTTGACGCCCACCGGTGCCTGCCAGCAGCCGCTGGCGATGCAGCGATTCAACGTGGCCAGCCATGGGCGAAGATCCAGCGCCTGCACCGCCAGCCAGTTCTGATCGAACAGAGTCTCCGCGTAGCGTTCGCCGCGATCGCAGAGCAGGCTGACGATGCTGCCACTCTCGCCGCGTGCGCGCATGGCTGCGGCCAGCTGCAGGCAGGCGGCGAAGTTGGTGCCGGAGGACCCGCCGTAGCGCCGGCCGAGCAAGCTTTCAAGGCACCAGACCGCGGCCACCGATGCTGCGTCCGGCACTTCCACCACGGTATCGGCCACCTCGAAGAGGAAGCCCGGCTCGACCCGGGCGCGGCCTATGCCTTCGATCCGTGTGGAGACGCTAGCGCAGACGTCGCGGCTGCCCGAGCGCCAGCCTTGCGCGAACGCGCAGCCGGCTGGATCTGCGACGCATAGACGCGTGGCCAGCCGGCGATAGCGCAGATAGCGTCCTATCGTTGCCGACGTACCACCTGTGCCAGCGCCACAGACGATCCAGGTCGGCACCGGTGCGGTTTCTGCACTGAGCTGGGACAGGATGGACTCAGCGATGTTGTTATTGCCGCGCCAATCAGTTGCGCGCTCCGCTAGGCCGAACTGATCCAGGTGGCACGCGCCGCTCACCGCATGTTCGGCTGCGCGTACGGTAACGTCGGCCGGATCGTCGACCAGATCGCAGGTCGCGCCCAGCGCCTGCACTTCGCGAATCTTCTGCGGCGCCGTGCCGGCCGGCATCACCGCGACGAACGAAAGGCCGAGCAGGCGCGCGAACCAGGCCTCAGAGATGGCCGTGCTGCCGGAAGACGCGTCGACCACCCGCTGGCCCGCGCGCAGGCGGCCGTTGCACAAGGCGTAGAGATACAGCGAGCGAGCCAGCCGGTGCTTGAGGCTGCCGGTCGGATGCGCCGCCTCGTCCTTGAAATAGAACGCGATACCCGGAAACCCCGGCAGGTCCAGCTTGAGCAGATGCGTATCGGCCGAACGCGCAGCCTCCTGCGCGAGGATCGCGATGGCCGCATGCTCCCAGTCGCGCGTAGCCCCGCGGGCGTCGAAGGGCGTATCCGTGCGCCAGGCGTTCACGGTGCCGCGTGTCCGTCGCGTACGCGCAGCGCATGGATCTGCCGCGCCAGGAAGGCGAAATAGCCGTCGATGTAGCTGATACCGTTCTGCGTGTCGATGAGGTACGGATTCATCAAGGTGTGGCGCAGGATGACAAGGCGGCCCTCGCCGATCGGGCCGGCATCCAGCCCCAGCGCTGCAAGAATGCGCGCCGTGTCGGCGGTGCCGAGCAAATCGAAGCGCAGGCTGGTAACCGAACCGAAAAACTCCTTGAGCTGCAGCGGCTGGCGCGGATCGCTGCGCAGGCAGTCGTGCAGCGCGGCGACGAAGGCATTGGCCACTTCCAGCGAGCGATTGCCGCAGGGATTAAGCGCGAGGCAGACCAGGTTGCTGTCGGGTGCGAACGGCACGATCAGCTGCACGACGCCGGCCTGCTCGGCCGCAAAGCGCAGGGCGCGAGCGTGGAAGGCCTCGGCCGCGCGCACCGTGGCCCGCGGCAGGCGGCCGAAATGGGCGTGATCCAGCGGCAGCACCTTGTGCGTGACATAGACCGCGGCTGCGCTCGCGCCAGACTTGGAGCCTTCAGGGATGTACTGCCCCAGGTTGCGGTAGCGCTCCAGATAGTCCGGCGGCGTATCGGAATGAAAGACATAGTCGGCGCGCTCGGCCAGCAGAGCCATCGCGCGGTGATCGCGGCAGACGAAGGCGCCTGCGCCGTAAGGCAGATAGCCGAGCTTGTGCGGATCCACGGTCACCGAGTCGGTGTCGGCCAACGCAGCAAAGGCCGCATGCACCTCGGGCGCCGGAAACCGCGTGAACTCCGCGCCGACCTGCGCCGGCGTCCGTAGGCTGCCGTCCTCGGAGCGGAACAAAGTAGCCAGGTAGCCGCCCCAGGCCGCATCCACATGCACGCTGAAATCCAGTCCGCGGCGGCGCGAGCGGCGGCGTGCGGCTAGCACCGCGTCGACCGGATCCACCGTGCCGTATTCGGTGCCGCCGAGTACGGCGACGGCCAGCAGCACCGGCCGGCGTTCCCGCGCATGGCGCTCTAGCGCGGCTTCGAGTGCATCGGCATCCAGTCGCATGCCGCAGGTGGGAAGCAGCTCCAACTGGTCGCGGCCCAGCCCAAGGAGCTTGACGCCCTTGCTCCAGGAATAGTGCGCCGTGACCGGCGCCAGCACGCAGGGTTCGCTCAGCAGCGGATGCGCTGCGAAGAAGCCGTGCAGTCCGAGCTGCTCGATGCGCTGCGCCTCGACCTTCGCCCGCCAAGACGCACGGTGCGCCGCTGGCAGCGCAGCGAGCCAGGACTGCCAGCGCTGCAGTAGTGCGATCGAGTCCTCGCCCGACAGATTGAACGCGCTCCAGTCGTCCGGCGGCAGCTCCAGCTCTGCGGGGCCGGCGGCGCGCAGCGCGACCGGAAACGCCTTCAGCGCCAGGGCCAGACGCAGCGCCTGGTAGTTCGCCACCGTGCCGCCCGAGGTCAGATGGCCGAAGGCGCAGGCCGGCTGCTGCGGGTCGTGTGGATAACCGAGCATGCGCGCGAGCTGCAACCCGACCTGAACTTCCATGTCGACGGTGACCGGCGCGGCGTCCTCGCTCACGTTGTTGGGGTTGTACGGCAAGGTCAGTATCTGTGCGGCCAGGCCGGGCAGCAGCAGATCCGACACCATGTGGCCCATGTAACGCGGACTGTGAAACGGCACTGACTTTTTCAACGCCGCCGAAAGCTGGTGAAGTTCACGGCGCATGCGAGCTTCGAAATCCAGGTAGTCCGGCTGGCGCGCGGCGGCGGTGGTGATCGGCGGTGGATCTTCCGGGTGGAAGTTACGCCGCCAGTAGACATGGTCGCGCAGGAATTCGACGACCAGTTTTTCAAGCAGACTGTCGTTTTCTCCGTAAGGACCAAGGAAGCAGGCGTCAAGGGCGTAGTCGTGCGCGGCCGCCTCCGCTGGCCCGCTACAGGCGCCGGGTGTGGCAGCGGGTGTGCTGCCGCCGCCTCCAGCACCGCTGCAAGGCTCAGCGGATAGGTGACTGGATAAAGACGGCATGGCGGCACTCCGGATAGGTCAGCACAGATCCTGCGCAGAGGCGCGCGGCGCGGCACTGATCTGGATCAATTCCGGGGCCGGTGTGCGGCGGCGGGTGGTTTTTTCCGCGATGCGGATGATCTGGATCAACGCGCCGCGCGGTGATCCGGCGCAGACTGATCCCATGACCCCGACACGCCAGTCTGCCTTGGCTCCATGGCCGCCGCATTCCGGTCCGGATGCGGTATTTGTCGGATTTCCCGATCCGGCCCGGTTCTCGCCGGAATTGGGCGAATCCCAGTTCCGCAGCGCTGCGCGCCACAGCAACGAAGATCCGATGCCGCGGCTGCTGTCGCTGCATCTGCGCGTGCCCTTCGACGGGAATACGGCTGATTGCCCGGTTGCGCCTGGCGCCGACCGCGGGCGCAGCCACGCCTCTTTCTACCGCCTCGCGCGCGAATGCGAATTGGTGGCGCCGCTGTTCGACCGCGACCGCGACGTAGTGCAGCTGCAGCTCGACGGCTTGGCCGGCAAGGCAGCCAGTGACGGATTGGGCGAGCTGCTGCATGCCGTGTCGCGGCACTTCTTCCTGAGCCATGCGAGCACGCGCGAGTTCCTGATCGTGCTGCCTGATGGTGTCTACGGCGCGCGGGAACTCGCGGGCCTGGTCGACCTGGGCTTCAACCGCGTCCGTTTCCGCGCACTGCCGGCGGCTGCGGACCGCGATGCCACTGCGGTGCTGGAACGCAGCCTCGCCGCCGCGCGGGAGGCCGGCATGCGCTCGGCGGCCCTGGATCTCGTCTGTGGGCCGCCGGGTAGCGACGCCGACTTCGAGGCCGGCCTGCAGCAGCTCCTGGCGCTACGTGCGGACCGAATCCGCCTATGCTGCCCGGGTGGACCGGCATCGCTGGCCACCGCAGTTCCACTAGCCGACCGCGCGTGGCGTCACGCAGACGCGGTCAGCGCCTTGCTCGCCGCTGGCTATGAGGCGCTAGGCCTGGACGTCTTCGTTCTGCCGCAGGACGATTTGGCCCGCGCCCGCCAGAGCGGCCTGCTGCATCACAACGCGCTCGGCTATGTTCCCCAGGCACAGACCGACCTCGTCGGCCTCGGTGTGGGCGCGCGCAGTCGCATCGGCGATGCCTGCTTCGAGAATTGCCCCGACCTAACGGCCTGGGAAAGCAGCATCGACATGGGCGAATTGCCCGTCTGGCGCGGCCTTCAGCTGGATGCGGACGAGCGCCTACGCTGCGATCTGCTGCAGGCCCTGCTCTGTGCCGGCAGCATTGATCTTGTGCAGATGCAGGAACAGCACGGCATCGTGTTCGCGGAGTACTTCCGCGACGAGCTGGACACGCTGAAGCCGCTGCGGGAAGCGGGACTGCTGCACTACAACCTGGAGAACCTGCAGCTTGGGCCGCAAGGGCGGCTGGCCCTGCAAGCAATCTGCGCCCCGTTCGCTGTGGTCAGGCGCCGGCCGTGACCTTAGACCGAGTTCCTTGCTTGCTGACCATCTCCCGATGTCGCGCCCATTCATGAACCCGTTTCGCACCAAGCCGAACCCGATCACGGACGACGGCGACGGGCTCACATTCTGCAGTAGCTGCGCCTTCGCCGGCGTCTGCCACTCCGAGGGCTATGACAAGTCCGCACTGCAGGAGCTGCACTGCCTGGTACAGCATGTGGGGCCGTATCCTGCGGGCACGCTGCTTTTCCGCGAGGGCGATCCCTTCAATGCGATCGCCGCGGTGCGCTCCGGCATGGTCAAAACCTTCCGCATTGACGCCTCCGGGCGCAAGCAGGTGCTCGGTTTTTTCCTGCTCGGCGAAATCATCGGGTTGGATGCGATTCACGACGCACGCTTTCCCTGCAACGCCGTCGCGCTGGATACGGTCAGCCTGTGCCGCTTCTCGTTTCCCATGATGGCCACCCTGGCCACGCGCATGCCGGGCCTGCAAACGCAGCTGTTTCGGCTGCTGAGCCAGGACATCAACAAGGCCGCAGCGATGGCCGGTGACTTCAGCGCGGACGAGCGCATGGCGGCCTTCGTGTTGTCGATCTCGCGGCGCTTCGCCAGCCGCGGCTTCTCGCCGAACCGTTTCGCGCTGAGTATGTCGCGCACCGATATCGGCAACTACCTGCGGCTGGCGGCCGAAACCGTGTCGCGCGTGGTGCGGCGCTTCCAGGACGAAGGCCTGCTGCTGGTGGACCGGCGCGAGTTCGAAATTCTCGACATGGCCCGGCTGCGGTGTCTTGCCCTGCCGCTGCTGCGCGAATAATCGCCTGCGCTTGATCGTGATCAGTGCGGCGGCCGAACGCGCTGCCTAGAGTCACCGCATGGCCGCGCCCGGATGGCACTACGTAGACGCACCGCTGGTCGCCGGATTCCGGCGATGGCGGCCAGCCGCGATCGGCAACGGCGACCGGGGCCGGTGGACAACGGCCGGCCTTTCCTGCTTTGGAAAGGATTGAAAGATGGCAGCCCTCATCGACGGCTACGGCCGACGCTTTCCGTACCTGCGGCTCTCGCTGATCGAGGCCTGCAATTTCCGCTGCAGCTACTGCCTGCCCCGGGGCTACCAGCCGCGTCCTGGACTGGCACCTCTGCTCACTGTGGCGGAGATAGGCCGGCTGGTCCGGGCCTTCGCGCGGCTGGGCATGAGCAAGCTGCGGTTCACCGGCGGCGAGCCCAGCCTGCGCCATGATTTGAGCGAGATCATCGCCGCCGTCGCCGCCGTGCCCGGCGTGGCCAAAGTCGCGTTGACCAGCAATGGCGTGCTACTGTAGCGGCGCATCGCCGAGTGGCAGGCCGCCGGTCTCACGCATCTGAATGTCAGCGTCGACGCGCTGGACCGCGCGCGTTTCGCCGCGATCACTGGCCACGACCGCCTGCCGCAGATCCTCGACGGCATCGAGCGCGCGCTTGCACTGGGCCTCACAGCAGTCAAGCTCAACGCGGTGCTGCTCCGCGGACTCAACGACGACCAGCTGCCGGCCTTCCTCGATTACGTGCGCACGCGTCGCGTCGGCCTGCGCTTCATTGAGCTGATGCAGACCGGCGACAACCTCGCCTATTTCCGGCGCCACCACTACCGCGCCGAAACCCTGGAACAGACGCTGCTGGCACAGGGCTGGCAGTTGCATCCGCGCGCGCCGGACGCCGGCCCCGCGCGCGATTACGCCCATCCGGACTACGCCGGTCACATCGGCATCATCGCGCCGTATTCGCGCGATTTCTGCGCCGGCTGCAACCGCCTTCGCGTCACCGCAGCCGGCGACCTGCGCCTGTGCCTGTTCGGCAACGCAGGCATTCCACTGCGACAGTTGCTGCAGGCCGACGCGCAGGCCAACGAACTTCAGGCTACGTTGATAAGCCAGCTCGGCCTGAAGGCCGCCGGTCACGGCTTGCACCGGGGCGAGACCGGCGTTACCCCGCATCTTGCGTCGATCGGAGGCTGAACCATGCCCTTGAACCAGACCCCCTGCGTGGGTTTCCAGATGCCCGACTTGCGCCGCGAACGCCCGGTGCAGCGGCGCGCCGTCGCTACCGGTGAACTGCAGGTCGGCTCTGCCTATTCTGCTCTCGTCGAGCGCCGCCTGCCGCGCGGCGACGCGCTGCTGCTGGCCCAGGTGGCCGGGCTCCAAGGCGCCAGGAATGTGGCCCAGCTGATTCCACTGCATTCGTTGCCAACGCCAGACTACGTCGAGCTTCGCTGCCTGCCGCTGCCCGGCGAGGACGCCGTGCGCGTCTATTGCGAGGTCACTGGCACGGCCTGCGGAAGCCTGGCGCTGGAAGCCCTGGCCGGCGTCAACGCTGCTCTGCTCTGCCTCTGCGACCAGCTCGAAGTCCTACAGCCGGCGCTGTGCCTGCGCGAGGTCCGCCTGCTGTTTGACGAAGGCGGTCCGCAGGGCCTGCGAATCCATCCGCGCGGGCTGGATGAGGACGAGCGCGAACACTATCTGCCGCAGGCCGCGTCCGGTCTCGCCGGTGCGCGCTGTGCGGTGATCACGCTCAGTGACCGCGCTCAGGCTGGTACCTATGCCGACCGTTCCGGACCGCTGCTGGTCGAGGCGCTGCAGTCGCTCGGCGCCGTCGTCGCCGATGTCGTTCTGCTGCCCGACGGCGTGGAGCCACTGGCGACGCGGCTGAAAGCGCTGGCCACGGCTGGCGCCGAACTGGTGCTGTGCACCGGCGGTACCGGCTTCGGGCCACGCGATCTAAGTCCCGAAGCCCTTCGCGCGGTGGCCGACCGGCCGGTGCCGGGCCTGGGTGAACTACTGCGCAGCGAAAGCCGCCATCACACTGAACTGGCCTGGCTGTCGCGGGCTGAGGCTGGCCTGATCGGGCGCTGCCTGGTCGTCACCCTGCCCGGTAGTCCACGTGCCGTGGCCCAGGGCATGGCCATACTCGGTCCGTTGCTGGCACATGCCCGCGCAATGCTGCGTGGCGAGCCCCATCCAGATGGACGCAACCATGCTTGATGTCGATGCTGCTCTCGCACTGATCCATCAGGGGCTGCATCGCGGTCCGACCGAAGCGCTGGCACCACGCGCGGCCCTGGGCCGCGTGCTGGCCCAGGCCGTGTACAGCGGCGAGGACCTGCCACCATTCGACAACGCGGCGATGGACGGTTTCGCCCTGCCGCTGGGTGCACGCACGGCCCAGGCCGGCGAGGAATTCGCCGTGCAGGGGGAACAGGCGGCCGGTGACGCGGCGCGATCCGCACAGGTTGCCTGCGCCATCATGACTGGCGCGCGCCTGCCCGACGGGCTCGACGCAGTCGTCCCGCTGGAACAGGTACGCGTGCTTGCCCACGATGTGCAGGGCGGTGCGCAGCGCATCGTCCTGACGGTCGCGGTGGCGCCGGGCCAGCACTGCCGCCGCCGGGGCGAGGATATTTGCCGCGGCGAACCCGCGTTGCCGGCCGGCTGCCGGATCGGACCGCCCCAACTCGCACTGCTGGCTGGAATCGGCTGCGCCCAGGTCTCCGTAGTAAAGGCACCCAGATTGACGTTGTTCTGCACCGGCCGCGAACTCGTTGACGACCCGGCGCGGGCGCTGGGTTCAGGCGAGATCCGCAACAGCAATGGCCCCTATCTCGCCGCGGCCGCTGCCGCGGCCGGCACCGAACTGCTACGCGAAGTCACTGTGGCGGACGAGCCGGCCTCGCTGCAGCACGCCATTACCGACGCAGTGGCCGACGGGGCGCGCCTGATCCTGAGCACCGGCGCGGTATCGGCCGGTCGTTACGACTTCGTGCCCGAAGTGCTGGGCGCGCTTCGTGCCGATATTGTTTTCCACAAGTTGCGCATGCGCCCGGGCAAACCGCTGCTGTTTGCGCGACTGCCCGGCGGTACGCTGTATTTCGGCTTACCCGGAAATCCGGCCTCCTGCGCCGTCGGATTCCGCTTCTTCGTCTGCGCGGCCGTGCGCGCGCTGCTGGGCCTTGCCGCCGAACGGCCGTGGCGTCTGCCGTTAGTGCAAGAGGCTAGCAAGAAAGCGGGATTCGCCCTCTACCAGAAGGCCAGCTTGACATTCGATCGGGACGGCCGCGCCGGCGTGCGTCTGCTGTCGGGCCAGGAATCCTTCAAGGTCCATTCCCTGGCCCATGCGCAGGGCTGGGCCATGCTACCGGCAGCGGCGGAGCATCTGCCAGCGGGAACGTCCGTCGACTTTCACGGCAGTGCGCACTGGGGCCTGCACCTGGATACGGAGAGCGCCGCATGAAGATCCAGCTAACCCTGTTCGGCTGCTTCAGCGAGTTCGAACCCGGCTCCGTACTGGAACTGGATCTCGCCGACGCCGCGAACCTCACCGACGTGCGCGCGGCCATCGACGACTACGGCCGTCGCCACTGGCCGCGCTATCGTCCGGGTCTGCTCGGTGCCTCGGTCCTGGCCAGCGAAAGCGAACTGCTGTGCGACGAGGCGGCAGTCCCGGCGGACGGTCGGCTGGTGTTGCTGCCGCCAGTCTGCGGCGGCTGAGCCCATGCAGAACAATCCGTGTTTCCAACTCTTGCTACCCGCCATCAGCGAACAGGCGCTGGACCCGGCCGCCGCGCTGGAATTCGTCGCCGACGCTAATTTTGGGGCCACGACCCTGTTTCTGGGCCGGGTGCGCGCGCTCAACCTCGGCCGCGCCGTGAGCGGCATCAGCTACAGCCTGTTCGCACCGCTAGTGCTGCGCGTGTTCGAGCGAGCCTGCTGCGACGCCGCCGCCGCGTTCGGCCCGCAATTGCGCCTGCATGTCTCGCACAGCCACGGCCAGCTGCAGGTCGGCGATCTGGCCGTGGTCGTCGCTGCCGGCGCACCTCATCGCGACCAGGCCTTTCGTGCCTGCCGCAAGATCATCGAAATCGTCAAACACCAGGCACCGATCTGGAAAAAGGAACACTACGCGGACGGCGACAGCGAATGGAGCGAGGGGTGCGCGCTGTGTTCTCCGGCGACGCCGTCTGCGCTTTCGACGGCACAGGCAGCAACACAAACCACCGCAGCGACGACGACGCCATTGGCAAGAGCAGCAGATACACACGGCGACGGGCTCTGAACGCGCCGACCCTCCCGCCTCCCAACCTCGCCCAGGACCCCCCATGAAACTGCAACTCCACGGCCAGCGCCTGCGCTTTCGCATCGACGAGGCGGAGCTGGCCCGCCTGCTCGACGGCCAGACCCTGTCCGACCAAACCCGGCTCGGTCCGGTGCAGCTGCACGAACGTCGCTTGCACCTGCACGATGGCACTACGGCGGCGCTGGACTGGAAGGACGGCAACTTGGCGCTGACGCTGCCGCGCACCGCCATCGAGGACTACGTCACCGGCCTGCCCCGCCGCGACGCCCTGCGCTTTGTCCTCGGCGAAGGCGAGGCTGCGCTGCACCTGGATTTCGATGTCGACGTGCGTGACAGCATGCGCACGCGTCGGCCGCAGGCAGCGCTCCAGCCCTGATCCACCGCCGGCCCCGTCCCGGCCGTGTCTGACCGAGATCAGACCCGCCGGCGCAACGAATGCCCTGTCGTTAACCCGCATTGCTCGCGCCCGTTCGTAGCGCAGGACGCAGGCGGCGGTGGGTTGCGCGCGCCGCCGCACTCCCGGGTGCCGTGACACCTTGCCGCACACGGCAGCGGGTTTAGATGACCCAAATCAGTGTGATCCGCCGACGAGTTGCCAAAACTGCAGCCGATTCCACGGCCCTCGCCGAGGAGCGGATCTTGCGATGAGCAGCCCAGGCAGCGAAACCCGCAGTGTGAGCTCGGCCGCGCCTCGCGCCGCGGGACAGATCGAGCACTGGGACCCGGAGAATCCGGCGTTCTGGGACAGCCAGGGACGCCGCATCGCAAACCGCAATCTGTGGCTGTCGATACCAGCGCTGCTGCTGGCCTTCGCGGTCTGGATGATGTTCTCGGCCGTCGCGGTCAGCCTGCCGCGCGTTGGCTTCAACTTCGATACGGACCAGCTGTTTTGGCTCGCCGCACTGCCAGCCTTGTCGGGCGCGACCCTGCGCATCTTCTACAGCTTCATGGTGCCGCTGTTCGGCGGTCGGCGCTGGACTGCGATCTCCACTGCGAGCCTGCTGCTGCCGGCGATGTGGCTGGCCTTCGCCGTCGCCGATCCAACAACGCCGTACTGGCACTTCGTGGCCATCGCAGTTCTCTGTGGCTTGGGCGGCGGCAATTTCGCCTCGTCGATGTCGAACATCAGCTTCTTCTTTCCCAAGGCCCGGCAAGGCTATGCCCTGGGCATGAACGCCGGCCTGGGCAATCTGGGCGTGTCGGCGGTGCAGTTCGTGATTCCGCTCGTCACAGGCTTCGCCCTGTTTGGCAGCCTTGCGGGTGGACCGCAGACAGCCGCCGACGGCCGCCAGCTGTTCCTGCAGAACGCCGGCCTGGTCTGGGTACCCTTCATTTTCGCCGCTGCGGTGGCGGCCTGGTTCGGCATGAATGATCTGCAGGCGTCGAGGTCGAGTTTCGCCGAGCAGTCGGTCATTTTCCGGCGCAAACACAACTGGCTGATGTGCTGGCTCTACGTGGGCACGTTCGGTAGCTTCATCGGCTTCTCCGCCGGCTTCCCTATGCTCAGCAAGACCTTGTTCCCTGGGGTCGATGCGCTGAAGTACGCGTTTCTCGGCCCCCTGGTCGGCGCGCTGATGCGCTCGGCCGGCGGCGCCATCGCCGACCGCGTGGGGGGCGCCCTGCTCACCCTGGTCGTATTCATCGGCATGGCAGTGGCGGTGCTCGGCGTCATGGTCTTCCTGCCAGGCACCGCCGGCGGCGGCAGCTTCGGCGGGTTCCTGGCCATGTTCCTGCTGCTGTTCGTGCTGTCGGGCGTCGGCAATGCCAGCACATTCCGCATGATTCCAGTGATCTTCCGCGCCGGGCACGAGCGCGCACTGCCGGCGGATGCGGACGCGAGCCAGCGCGCGGCCGCGCTGCGCCGCGCCAGCATCGAGTCGGCGGCGGTCATCGGGTTCTCGTCGGCGATCGGCGCCTACGGCGGGTTCTTCATTCCCAAGAGCTTCGGCTCGTCGCTGGCGCTGACCGGCGGCGCCGAGGCGGCGCTGTGCGGCTTCACCGTTTTCTACCTCAGCTGCATCGCGATCACGTGGTGGTGGTACTTCCGCCGCGGCGCGGAATGTCCGTGCTGATCCATCCGCAACGGCTAGCGGCATACGCCGGCAGAGCAAGGCTTCCTATGGAGACCCAGCCATGAGTTATTTTCTCGACCGTCTGAACTTCTTCAAGCCGGCCTCCGAGCCGTTCTCGGACGGGCACGGTGCCGCGCGTCGGGAGGATCGCAGCTGGGAAGATAGCTATCGCAGGCGCTGGCAGTACGACAAGATCGTGCGTTCGACCCACGGCGTGAACTGCACCGGCTCGTGCAGCTGGAAGGTCTACGTCAAGAACGGGCTGGTGACGTGGGAGACGCAGCAGACCGACTATCCGCGGACGCGGCCGGACCTGCCCAATCACGAGCCGCGCGGCTGCCCCCGCGGCGCCAGCTATTCCTGGTACCTCTACAGCGCCAACCGGGTGAAATATCCGCTGGTGCGCTCGGCCCTGCTCAAGCTCTGGCGCGAGGCCCGCCGCACCCGTGCGCCCGTCGAGGCCTGGGCCAGCATCATCGCGGATCCGGAGCAGTCGCGGAGCTACAAGTCCAAGCGCGGAATGGGCGGCTTCGTGCGGTCGAGCTGGGACGAAGTCAACGAGATCATTGCCGCCGCCAACCTGCACACGGTCAAGGCATTCGGCCCGGATCGCGTTGTCGGCTTCTCGCCGATTCCGGCGATGTCGATGGTCAGCTACGCGGCCGGCGCGCGGTATCTGTCGCTGCTCGGCGGCGCCTGCCTGTCCTTCTACGATTGGTACTGCGACCTGCCGCCGTCGAGCCCACAAGTCTGGGGCGAGCAGACCGATGTGCCCGAATCGGCAGACTGGTACAACAGCCGCTACCTCATCGCCTGGGGCTCGAACGTTCCGCAGACGCGCACGCCGGATGCCCACTTCTTCACCGAGGCGCGTTACAACGGCACGAAGACGGTGGCGATAACGCCGGACTATTCCGAGGTAGCCAAGCTCACTGATCATTGGCTGCATCCCAAGCAAGGTACCGACGCGGCGCTGGCCTTTGCCATGGGTCACGTGATCCTGCGCGAGTTCCATGTCGACAATCCCTCGCCCTACTTCACCGCCTATTGCCGCCAGTACAGCGACATGCCGCTGCTCGTCCGGCTCGAGCGCCGGCCCGATGGGCGTCTTGTGCCGGAACGCTTTCTGCGCGCGGCCGACCTGGGCGGTCTCGGCGAACGCAATAATCCGGAATGGAAGACCCTGGCCTATGACGAGATCAGCGGAGCGCTCGTCGTGCCCAACGGCTCGGTCGGCTTCCGCTGGGGCGAGAAGGGCAAGTGGAACATCGAGGAAAAAGACAGCGCCGGCCGCGCCACGCTTCTGCGCCTGAGTCTGGCCGGCGTCCACGATGGCCTGGAGCCCGTGAGCTTTCCGTACTTCGGCGGCGTAGAGCATGCGTACTGGATCGAATCCAAGTTTGAGGACGTGCTGGAACGCACGATCCCGGTTCGCCGCCTTGCGCTCGGTGACGGCAAGGAATGGCTGGTCGCGACCGTCTACGATCTGCTGCTGGCGCAGTACGGCGTGGACCGCGGTTTCGGCGGGGGCCATGTCGCTGCGAGCTACGACGACAACGTGCCCGGCACGCCGGCTTGGCAGGAGAAAATCACCGGTGTACCGCGTGCCGACGTAATCCAGATCGCGCGCGAGTTCGCGCGCACCGCAGACAAGACCCGCGGCCGCGCCATGATCATCGTCGGGGCGGCGATGAACCACTGGTTCCACAACGACATGAACTATCGCGGGCTCATCAACATGCTCGTGATGTGCGGCTGCGTCGGCCAATCCGGCGGCGGCTGGGCGCACTACGTTGGCCAGGAAAAACTGCGCCCGCAGTCGGGCTGGACGCCGGTGGCCTTCGGCCTGGACTGGAGCAAGCCGCCGCGGCAGATGAACGGCACCAGTTTTTTCTACTTCAACAGTAGCCAATATCGCTATGAAAAGCTCGGCGTGGAGGAAATCCTCTCGCCGCTGGCCGATCGCTCGCGCCATACCGGATCGCTTGCCGACTACAACCTGCGTGCGGTGCGCATGGGCTGGCTGCCGGCGGTTCCGCAGCTCAACACCAATCCGCTGCAACTGATGCGCGAGGCTGAGAAAGCCGGCATCCCTCCCGTGGACTACGTTGTCGGCAAGCTCAAGGACGGTAGCCTCGATTTCGCATTCGCCGACCCGGAGGCGCCGGAGAACTATCCGCGCAATCTGTTCATCTGGCGTTCCAACCTGCTCGGCAGTTCGGGCAAGGGGCACGAGTACATGCTCAAGCATCTGCTCGGTACCCGCCACGGCCTGCAGGGCAAGGATCTTGGCGAACGCGGCGCCACCAAGCCCGAAGAAGTGAAATGGCGCGACGAGGCGCCGGAAGGCAAGCTCGATCTTCTTGTCACGCTCGATTTCCGCATGTGCACTACGGCGCTCTACAGCGACATCGTGCTGCCGACCGCAACTTGGTACGAGAAGGACGACCTCAACACTTCCGACATGCATCCGTTCATTCACCCGCTGTCCAAGGCGGTGGATCCGGCTTGGGAGGCGCGTTCGGACTGGGAGATCTTCAAGGGCATCGCGCGCGGCGTCAGCGCGATGGCACCCGGCGTGCTCGGCGTCGAGAAAGATCTTGTGCTGGTGCCGACGCTGCACGACACGCCGAACGAGATCGCCATGCCCTACGGCGTCACTGACTGGAAGAAGGGCGAGTGCGAGCTCATACCCGGCAAGACCGCACCGAGCATGGTCGTGGTCGAGCGCGACTATCCGAATCTCTACCGGAAATTCACCTCGCTCGGTCCGCTGCTCGACCAGCAGGGCAACGGCGGCAAAGGCATGAGCTGGGAAACCGGCCACGAGGTCGAGTTCCTCGCCCGCCTCAACCGCGAAGTCGCCGAACCAGGCGTAAGCCAGGGCCGCCCGCGCCTGGACACAGCGATCGACGTTGCAGAGGCGATTCTGCATCTCGCGCCGGAAACCAACGGCCATGTCGCCGTCAAAGCGTGGAAGTCGCTCGAGAGTTTCACCGGACGCAGCCATACCCACCTGGCCGAAGGCAAGGAGCACGAGGCGATCCGCTTCCGCGACATCCAGGCGCAGCCCCGCAAGATCATTTCCTCGCCGATCTGGTCCGGACTGGAAGACGACAACGTCAGCTACAACGCGAGCTACACCAACGTGCACGAGCTGATCCCCTGGCGCACGCTGACTGGCCGCCAGCAGTTCTACCAGGACCACGAATGGATGCGCGACTTCGGCGAAGGCCTCATGAGCTATCGCCCGCCGGTCGACACCAAGACGATCAAGCCCATATTCGGCAAGAAGCCCAACGGCAACACCGAAATCGTACTGAACTGGATCACGCCGCACCAGAAGTGGGGCATCCACAGCACCTACAGCGACAACCTGATCATGCAGACGTTGTCGCGCGGTGGTCCCATCGTCTGGCTCAGCGAGGATGACGCGAAACGCGCTGGCATCGAGGACAACGACTGGATAGAGCTTTTCAACGTCAACGGCGCCATCGCAGCGCGCGCGGTGGTCAGCCAGCGCGTGATGAACGGCATCGCGATGATGTATCACGCGCAGGAGCGCATCATTAACACGCCCGGTTCCGAGATCACCGGCACCCGCGGCGGCATCCACAATTCTGTGACCCGCGTGGTGGTCAAGCCCACGCACATGATCGGCGGCTACGCCCAGCTCGCCTACGGCTTCAACTACTACGGCACGGTGGGCACCAACCGTGACGAACTCGTAATCGTGCGCAAGATGAGCACAGTCGACTGGCTCGACGGAGAACCCGTGCCGCCATCGGCCAAGGAGGTGGCGTGATGAAAGTCCGTGCCCAAATCGCGATGGTCCTCAACCTCGACAAGTGCATCGGCTGCCATACCTGCTCGATCACCTGCAAGAATGTCTGGACCTCGCGCGAAGGCGTCGAGTACGCCTGGTTTAACAACGTCGAAACGAAGCCCGGCGTGGGCTATCCCAAGGAATGGGAAAACCAGCAGAAGTGGAACGGCGGCTGGGTCCGCGACGGTGCCGGCCGACTGCAGCTCAAGGCCGGTGGTCGCTTCCGCCTGCTCGCTAAGATCTTCGCCAATCCCGATCTGCCTCAGATCGACGACTACTACGAGCCGTTCGACTTCGACTACCAGCATCTGCACCAAGCGCCGGAGGGCCAGCACCAACCGACGGCGCGTCCGCGCTCGCTGATCAGCGGCGAACGCATGCAGAAAATCCACTGGGGACCGAATTGGGAGGAAATTCTCGGTACCGAGTTCGCCAAGCGCTCCAAGGACACGAACTTCGACGGCGTGCAGCGCGAGATCTACGGTGCGTTCGAGAAGACCTTCATGATGTATCTGCCGCGCCTGTGCGAGCACTGCCTTAATCCGGCCTGCGTCGCATCGTGCCCCAGCGGCGCGATCTACAAGCGCGAGGAGGACGGCATCGTCCTGATCGACCAGGACAAGTGCCGCGGTTGGCGCATGTGCGTCTCGGCCTGCCCATACAAGAAGATCTATTACAACTGGAAATCAGGTAAATCAGAGAAATGCATCTTTTGCTATCCGCGCATTGAGATGGGCGAGCCGACCGTGTGCGCCGAGACCTGCGTCGGACGAATCCGCTATCTCGGCGTCCTTCTCTATGACGCCGACCGCATCGAAGCCGCCGCTAACGTGGCCAACGAGAAGGAACTCTATCCGGCGCACCTGGACGTGTTCCTCGACCCGCGCGATCCGGAGATCGTCGCGGCTGCGCGCGCCGAAGGCATTCCCGACAGCTGGCTGGACGCTGCGCAGGCCTCGCCGGTCTACAAGCTCGCGATCGACTGGAAGCTCGCGCTGCCGCTACACCCGGAATACCGCACCCTGCCGATGGTCTGGTACGTGCCGCCTCTGTCGCCGATCCAGTCGGCCGCCGATGCGGGCCGTATCGGCAAGAACGGCGAACTCCCCGACGTCTCTTCGCTGCGTATCCCGGTGCGCTACTTGGCCAACCTGCTGACGGCCGGCGACGAACGGCCCGTCGTCGTGGCGCTGGAACGCATGCTCGCGATGCGCGCCTGGCGCCGCGCGATGAACGTGGACGGCGTGGAGGACGACGAGGTGCTCGCTCAGGTCGGCCTTACCCGCGCGCAGGCCGAGGAAATGTACCGGTACCTTGCGATCGCGAACTACGAGGACCGCTTCGTCATACCCAGCGCCCACCGCGAATACGCCAACGACGCCTTTGGCGAACGCGGCGGGTGCGGCTTCACCTTCGGCGAGGGCTGCTCGCCTGGTTCCGACGGCGCCGCCTTGTTCGGCGGGCGGGCCACGACGACCTTCCAAGTGCCGCCTGCGCGCCAGAAATCCGAGAGGGAGCGAGCATGAAAGTCCTGAAACTGGTCGGCGTACTGCTGGACTATCCGCAAGACGAACTGTGGTCGCATCGCGACGCGCTGCTGCAGGCCTGCATCGAGTGCGCTCTGCCGCCCGCGTCGGCGCATCGGCTGCAGGTGTTCGCGCAGGCGCTGCTCGCGCTGGAACCCATGGCAGCACAGGAACGCTGGCTGGGTCTGTTCGACCGCGGCCGCGCCATGAGCCTGCTGCTGTTCGAGCACATCCACGGCGAATCGCGCGACCGGGGCCAGGCCATGGTCGACCTGATCGAAACTTACCGCCGCGGCGGTCTTGAACTCGACGCGCGCGAGCTTCCCGACTACCTGCCCTTGGTGCTCGAGTACCTTTCCGGGCGACCCGAGGCCGAGGTCGTCGACTGGCTTGGCCATGTTGCGCAGATCGTCGCGCTGCTGGCGGGGCGCGCCGCAGAGCGCGAAAGCCCTTACGCGACACTGCTCGAAATCCTGGTGGAGATTAGCCAGGGCAAGGTTGATCTCGCCCTGATGCGACGCAAAGCCCGCGACGAAACGCGCGATGACACGCCCGAGGCCATAGACCGTGTGTGGGAGGAAGAGGCCGTGCGCTTCGGTGTCGAGCCCCCCCAGGACGGGTGCTCACCGCCGCGCCGGCTACCGGCCGGCGCCCACCCGCACGAATCGCAGGTGAGTCCATGAACGCCGTTAACTACATCATGTTCCAGATCTTTCCGTACGTCGCACTGGCCGTGTTCGCGATCGGCTGCTGGGCGCGCTTCGATCATGGCGCCTACACCTGGCGCAGCGGCTCAAGCCAGCTGCTGTCGAGCAGGTGGATGCGACTGGGCAGCAACGCGTTCCACATCGGCGTCCTGGCCATCCTCGGCGGCCACCTGGTCGGCCTGCTCACGCCGCATTCGGTCTATGAGCACTTCATGACGAGTGGCCAGAAGCAGCTCCTCGCGATGGTGGTCGGCGGCCTGTTCGGCCTGCTCTGCCTCGTCGGCATGAGCCTGCTGCTCGTGCGCCGCATCGCCAACGCGCGCATCCGCGCCACCGGCAGCGGCCGCGATCTTGCCGTCCTGGTATTGCTTTTTGCGCAGCTCCTCCTCGGTCTCGGCTCCATCGTCGTCTCCGCCGGCCACATGGACGGCTCGCAGATGGTGAAGCTCGGCGAATGGGCGCAGCACATCGTCACCTTGCGCGGCGGCGCCGCCGACTACGTGGCTGACGCCCACTGGATCTACAAGGCGCACGTCACGCTGGGGCTTACCCTGATCCTGATCACGCCGTTCACGCGGCTGGTCCACGTCTGGAGCATTCCACTGGGCTACGTCGTCCGCCCATACCAGATCGTGCGCCGCCGCACGGCGCCGCTCGACTACTCCAGCCGCCGGTGACGCCATGCGAACGACCATTCCCATCCTGCTGGACAGCCGCCCGCAACGGGCTACCGGTCCCGGCGAAACGCCCCGCCCTGGGCTCGCCGGACACGACACCGACAGCTCGCCGAGCCGTCCACCGCCGGGTCCGGCGCCTGTCTTCGTTCATGTCGGCGCCACCGCGATCAGCGAAGCGGAGATCGCGCGCGAGATGCAGCACCACCGCGCAGACCATCCGCAACGGGCACGCGCCGATGCCGCCCGGGCGTTGGTCGTGCGCGAGTTGCTGAGGCTGGAAATCCACCGCCTCAGCCTGGCCGGTGCGGCACGGCCCGAAGGCCCAGAGACGCACGAAGAGGCCGAGGTTGCGCTGCTGATCGAACGCGAAGTGCCGACACCAGCACCCGAGGAAGCCGACTGCCGCCGTTATTTCGACGCGAACCGCGACCGCATGCATGAAGCAGACGCCGCTCGCGTGCGCCACATCCTGCTTCCAGCACTGCCCGGCGATGGCGCCGGCCGCAACAAGGCACGCGAGCTCGGCGAACAGCTGATTGATCAGCTCCGGCGGGAACCGGCGCGCTTCGAACAACTCGCACGCCTGCATTCGGCCTGTCCTTCCCGCAACGAGGGCGGCAATCTCGGATGGGTTTCATCCGGCGACACCGTGCCGGAATTCGAGCGCCAGGTGTTCCGCCTCAAGCCGGGGCTGGCCGGTCTGACCGTCGAGAGTCGTTACGGCCATCACGTCGTTGTGCTGGATGAGCACAGACCCGGCCAGCCCCTGTCTTTTGCCGCCTGTCGCGAGCGCATCGCCACCTACCTCGAAACCCAGGTCAAGCAGAACGCACTGCACCAGTACCTCAACATCCTGGCCGAGCGGCACGGCGTCCGCGGCCTGGAGATGTTTGAGGCTGCCTGATTTCCTTCGCCGGCAAGCATTCCCTCCATGAACTCACCCTCCCCCGCACAGCAACAGACTGCCCTTTGGGCCGGTACCGCCGCCTTCACTGTGAGTTTTGCGGTTTGGACGATCTTTTCCATCATCGGCGTACAGATCAAAGCCGAGCTGGGCCTGAACGACACTCAGTTCGGCCTGCTCGTCGCTACGCCCATCCTCACTGGCTCGCTCTCGCGCATTTTCCTGGGCGTGTGGACCGAGCAACTCGGCGGGCGCCTCATTTTCAGTGCCGTGATGCTGGCCGGCGCCGGCGCCACCTGGCTGCTGACCTGGGCGGACACTTATCCGACCTATCTGCTGGCTGCGCTCGGCGTCGGCATCGCCGGCGGCAGTTTCACCGTCGTGATCACGTATGTCTCGAAGTGGTTTCCCAAGGAGCGCCAGGGAACAGCGCTGGGCATCGTCGGCGCGGGCAACATCGGTTCGGCCGTGACTAAGCTGTTCGCGCCGCTGGTGATGGTGGCCGTGGGCTGGCATGGAGTCGCGCGCATCTGGGCGGTGGCGCTAGCGGTCTCTGCCGTCATCTTCTACTTGGTCACCAGTGACGAGCCCGACGTCGTCGAGCGACGCGCCAAGGGTGTGCAGGCAGTGCCTTTCCTGGTGCAGTTGCAGCCGCTGAGAAACCTGCAGGTCTGGCGCTTCTCGCTCTACTATTTCTTCGTGTTCGGCGCTTTCGTCGCGCTGGCACTTTGGCTCCCGCGCTACCTAGTCGGCGCTTACGGACTTGACCTGAAGACTGCCGGCATGATTGCCGCGGCCTACTCGATTCCGGCCAGCCTGTTCCGCGTTGTCGGCGGCTGGGCCTCGGACAGATACGGCGCCCGCAAGGTGATGTACTGGACCTTTATCGGCTCGGTGATCTGCACTTTCCTGCTGTCCTACCCGAGCACGAGCTATGTCGTGCAGGGCATCAAGGGCCCCATTGCATTCACTCTGGCCGTCGGCGTCCTGCCCTTCACCATGCTGGTGTTCGCGCTCGGGTTCTTCATGTCGCTGGGAAAAGCCGCGGTCTACAAGCACATACCGGTCTACTACCCGGATAACGTTGGTTCGGTGGCCGGCGTGGTAGGCATGATCGGCGGCCTCGGCGGCTTCATCCTGCCCATCGCGTTCGGCGTGTTGAACGACCTGATCGGCGTATGGACGAGCTGCTTCATGCTGCTGTTCGTGCTGGTTGCGATAGCCCTGACCTGGATGCATTTCGCAATACGCCGCATGGAGCTCGCCCGCCATCCGCAGGTGGCGCGCGACACCGACCTGCCGGAGATCATGCAGGTGGCAGGCAGCGCGCCGGCGCTGCGTAGAGACGGTTAGATTGCCCGCGTTGTGATCGCAACGTGGGCAATGCGACCGCCGTCGGATCAGCCACCGATCAACGGACGGCTGTGGTCGCCGAGATGCGACAGCAGCAGGAACCCGGACATCAGCAGCGCATTCAGCGCCCAGGCCACGGTGAGGAAGCGCGCCACCTGGCCGTAGCGCAGATCGCGGACATTGTCAGCGTTCACCCAGACCAGCCGGGTGATCAGCAGCGAATAGGAAGCGAACCCCGCCAGCGCCAGCGCGAACAGCGGAGTGCCCGTTTTGTCGAAGGCGAACAGTATCGCCGCGAACAGTAACTGGCTGCAGAACACGCCGTAGATCCAGAACACCCGCCACAGCGGCCGGGTGCCGCGCGTTTCCGGCGATAGCCATGTCGGCAGCGCGTGATGAACAGAATCAATTGAGTCGGCGTTCATGGCAACCCTCCAGGTAGTGAGTGATGCGACGCACTGCTGCGCGCGCGCCTGGGTGCAGCGAATGGAACTTACGACCGCGAGCCGGGCAGCGCAAGGCGGCGCCTGTTGCCGCTGAAAAACATCGGTCGCCAAGTCTTTCCCGCGGGCAGCCGGTCGGCGCAATGCCAGCGCCGCGGCGGCTCAGCGGCGTTGCAGATGAACCAGGTTTCCAACCTTGTCCACGGCGAGAAAGCGGGCAATCTGTCCACCCTTGATCTGCTCGACCATCATGCGCATGGGCTGCACGGCCTCGTCGCCATTCGGCGGATGCCCGCCGCGGCCAGACAAAGCCGCGACGAACAGCAGATGCCAGTCCGCTCCGGCCGCGCGCGACTCCTCGGACAGCGCCGCGAAATTCGCTATTTCCTCTGGACGCTTGTCGACGCATACGACGGGCGCCAGCGCGCCGCCCTCGCCGCGTTCGAACGCACGCTGCTCGGTTTCGGCGGCGTCGGGCGGCAGCTCAGCCGCAGCGAACACGAGCAGCAATCGCTGGGGTTCGGGCTGCGACCGGGCAGCCTGTAGCAGATCATCGAAGGTTACGAGTTCCATCAGCTCCCCCACGTAGTCATTGCAGATCATTGACAGTATTCACGTTGAATCATTGCTGCATCCGCGTAGTCGGGTGCATCGGCGACGCCCGCCGGCGCCTCATTCCGGTGCCCGTGGCCCCACGCACCCCCAGGCGCCGTCACCACGACGACGTGCAAGGTCGACGCCACCCCGCCACAGCCATAGGACGAAACCCGACGACCACAGGAAACCCGCGCACCACCATAGAGGTAGTGCGTGCAGTCCAGCCATGCCGGCCAGCGCGCGCACCAGCGCTGCGCCGAGCAGCATCAGCGCCGCCAGCGGCAACCAGCGCCCTTCGTCCGGGGACAAACCGATATGCGTACGGCCGGCGATGCAGAACACGACGAACACGCCCTGCCCAAGTGCGCCGACGGCGAGCACGTGCAGGCCGGCGCTCGGTGGAATCGAGGCGCCCAGACGCGCAGCACCGTCGAGCAGATAACCCAGCCCCAGCAGCCAGGGCAGCGTGTACAGCAGCGCCACCCAGCGCCGCGCCAGCACTCGCGTATGCGGCCAGTCGCCGAGCAGCCCTAGACTGGCTGCCCCCGCGCCGAGCCCCAGCCAGCCGGCGACACCCTGCGCCCCGGCGAGGACCGCGAGTGCATGCAGGACGATCAACAGCGCTGCGATATGCCGGCGCGGTGGCCGCTCCAGATAGTCTGGCTCGGCGCCGGCTTCCTCGAGGCAGCAGTTGACCACACGCATCGAGATACGCGCCAATGTCAGCACGATCAGCAGCAGCATCAAATGCAGGATGAGGCGCAGGCCGGCCAACGGATCCGCAAACAGGACGCCGCCGATCGCCAGGTCAAGGCTGCACAGCGTCGCTGCCAGCAGCACGGCGGCCAGCGCCGCCCAGAGATCGAGTTGACGCCGCGCTGGATCCTGCCAGATCGCGCGCGTCAGCACGAGCAGCAGCCACAGGCACAGTGCCGTCTGGAGCAGAGCCAGCGGCCAGACGCCAATCAGCACGATCGCCGCCGCCGCCGCGCGGGCGCCGAGCCAGAGCGCGAACAAACCCAGTGAAATGCGCCGGCCGAAGCCACGGGCGCTGGTGAATTCGGGCACAGCAGTCAGGCTGAAGCCGATCACTGATGCGAGGCCGAAACCGAGGATCAACTCGTGCGCGTGCCAAGCCGTTGCGCCACCGGGAAATGCCGGTGCGCGTAACCGGCCGCCCAGCACGGCCAGCCACGCCGGAACGTACAGCGCGGCGACGGCCGCCCCGGCGAGGAAGAATGGTCGCAGTCCGCACTGCCAAAGCGGCCACCGCAGCAATTGCAGGTACGCGGTCCGTAAAGTCAGCATGCCTGACGATCCGGCGCAGGGGTCGCAAGGCAGTGGTGCTGAAACCACGCCGTCTCCGGTGCACGATCCGTGGCCTCCACCCGTTCGTCCGGCGGCAGACCGAAGGCAGAGCGAAAGCCGGTGTCGGCGAGCAGGGCCGTCTCAAGCGCCAGCACGTCACGCTCGCTGCGATCGGTTGCCCTCAACGCAGGCTGCAGCGCGAGCAGCGGACGGCCCGGCTGTCCGCCGAGCACCAGAAGCCGATCGGCGAGGCGCAGCGCCTCGCGCGGGCTGTGCGTGATCATCAGCATCGTGCAGCCCAGGCGCAGGCATTCCCTCAGCAGCCATTGTTCGAGTTCATGCCGCAGTCCGATGTCAAGCGCCGCGAAGGGCTCGTCGAGCAGCAGCAGATCGGGTTCGATCGCCAGCGCCCGGGCCAGTGCGACGCGGCTTCGCATGCCCCCCGACAGGGCGGCGGGATAAAGTGCCAAGTCCGCGGCCGACAGGCCGAGCCGCGCGCCTAGCGCCGTCGCGGCAGCGCGGCGCTCGATCCGTCTGACGCCGCGCGCCTTGAGCCCCAGCGCAATGTTATCGAGCGCGCTGCGCCAAGCCAGAAGTCGGGGTTCCTGGAACACCATGCCCAAATTCTGCCAGCCGCGCTCGATTGTTCCCTCGCCGATCTCGAGCAGACCGGCCGTCGCCTGCAGCAGGGTCGACTTGCCGCACCCCGAAGGCCCGAGCACCGCCAGAGACTCCCCTCGCTCCAGTGTCAGGTCCATCGGCGCCAGCGCGCGCCGCGCGCCGTAGCGGTGCCCGAAACCGCGAATTCGGAGCAGGCTCACCGCGCCACCTCGCGCCAGCGTTCGAGTTCGCGCTTGACCGGTTCCAGCAGGCCGTACTCGACTAGCAGCAATGCCAGCAGGACACAGAGCACCCAGGCCAGCGCTGTCGTCATGTCAAGTTGCGTGCGCGCGTCGGCCAGTGCCGCGCCGATGCCGTCACTGCTGGTCAGGAGTTCGGCCATCACAGCCACTTTCCAGCTCGTGCCCAGCGCTGTAGTTGCTGCGGGGAACAACCAGGCGAGCAAGTGCGGCAGCTCCACTTCGATCACACGCGGGCGCCAGGACAGACCGAATGCACGCGCCATCGCCGACAGTGCCGTATCACGGGTGAGCATGCCCTGGAGCGTGGCTCCGAATACCACGGGCAAAGCAGCCGCACAGACGGTGAACACCGGAGTGCCGTCGCCGCTGCCCAGCCACAGCAGCGCGAGCACCAGCCAGGCGATCGGCGGCATTCCCAGCAGCACCGTGACCAGCGGGCGTGCCAGCAGCGCGCCCGCTCGCGAAATTCCGGCCAGGACCCCGGCCGCGCAGCCGATGCCCAGCGCCAGGGCAAAACCCGCCAGCGCGCGGCGCGCTGTGACCAGGAACTCCGGCCATAGCACGCCGGCCTCCAGCAGCGAGTACAGGCGTGCGAATGCGTCCAGCGGCGCGGGCAGCAACAACGGCCCCAGCCGCTCGGCCGCGAGCTGCCACCCCGCAACGAGCAGGGCAAGTCCAGCGGCGGCGCTCCATCCGCTCCAGAGCCAGGCGATCCAAGCACGCAAGAGCCGCAGGGTCATGGGCTAGCCACTATAGAAGCCCGACTCGGGCAGCCGTCCGCCGATCAGTCCTGGTCGATGGGCGAGCAACCGGCCGAGGAACGCCTCGAGCTCGGGACGCGCCTGCGCGGCGTTCACCGCCTCCAGGCGACTGTGCCCCAGCGAGTCCGCGACGGCGGCCGCGTCCAACCGTCCGCTGCGCCGGGCCACGATCGCGCCGCAATCCTGCGGCGCCGCCATGCATTCGCCCAGCGCACGTGCATGAGCTTGCGCGAATTCGGCACACAACCCCCCGTCGTCGACGGCCGCACCCACGGCGACGATACCGGCCTGGGGCAGTCGTGCCGGTCCCAGGCCGGCGTCGGCCCAGGCCTGCTGCAGATCCAGCGTCCTGTACAGCTCGGGCGCGAACAGCGAAACAATGCCGCTGCGACTACGCGCCAGCACCATCGATACAGCCGGCTCGGCCAGCAACGCGTGATCAAGGCGACGGCTCAGCAACAGCTGCACCGCATCGAGTGGCGAGGCCAAGTAGCGCAGGCGCAGCTCGCGACGTGCTTCGACACCCTGCGCCGCGGCAAGCTGAGTCAGCACGATCTCGGGCATATCGCCGCGAAACGGTACGCCCAGTTCCTCATCGCCCAGGTCGGCCAGCCGGTCCAGCGAGGGCCGGCGCGAGACCAGATAAAGCAGTCCCCAGGCACTGATGCATTGCAGTCGCAGCATCAGGCCGCGGTTGTACAAGGTGGCGGCTACGTTGCTGGGCATGGCGATGAAATCGGCACGCCCTTCCAGGGCGATCAGGCGCAACTCGTCGGGATCACGCCACGGCAGGAACTCGATGCGTTCGGCCAGCGACCCGAACTCAGCACGCTCGGCCATCCACAGTAGCGGAAACGAAACCGAGGCCCAGGGACCGGAAAGGCGCAGGATCCGCGGCCGCAACTGGGCGCGCAGACTCGGAGGCGAGGCCAGGGCCGCGAGTGCGGCGGCAGACGCGTGCAGAAAGCGGCGGCGATGCATGGTGGACTCCGTGGAGGATTGTCAGAACCGCGCCAGCCAGCTGAGCTGCAGGCTGCGGCCGGGCGCCGGCGGTTCGGCGCCGGTGAGCCCGTCGGTGAGATGTTCGTGATAGTTCCGGTCGGCAAGATTGCGCAGAGCCAGGTGCAGGCGATGCCCGTCACGCTGCCAGGTCAATTCGGCATCGGCGGTGACGAAGCCGGCGGTCGGGTCCTCGCTGCCGCGGGCGAACACACGGGCCACACGCTCCTGGCGCCGGACCGCGCGCGCCCGGAACTCTCCGTCGAGGCGCCCGCTGAGCAGGGTGCCGACGTGGCCGTCCCAGCCCAGGCTGAGTTCGTCAGCGGGCATCTGGAACAAGGGCTCGTCGAGATCTCGGTTGTGGCCTCGCAGGCGGCTGGCCTCCAGGCTCAGCCACTGCTCGGTAGCGACCTGCCGGCG